>NZ_JBEXKB010000025.1:0-116364 GCF_040609455.1 Kitasatospora sp. NPDC004669 | reverse complement strand
GCCGATGGTACTGCAGGGGGGACCCTGTGGGAGAGTAGGACGCCGCCGAACAATTATTCAAGGCCGCGGCCCCAGCGATTCGCTGGGGCCGCGGCCTTTTTGTGTTTTGCGAACGTGTATGAGGCCGGTAGGCCGGGACTTCCGCCCAGACGCGGATGCTTCCGGCATGCCGGACAATGGAGATGGTGCGCGGCCAGGAGGCCGGCGCCGATACCGCGTGACGGCACTGGTGTTGCTCGGTCCGCGGTGGAGTTGAAGCAGCAGAAGGAGTCACCAGGATGTCGAACCAGCCCCAGGACCGTCCCGAGCGTCGATCGGACGACGGCCGCGGCTACGAGCCCCGGTCCCGTGGGGGCTGGTCCAACGACCGTGGCGGCCCCCGTCGTGACGACCGTCCGTCGGGCGGCCCCCGTCGTGACGACCGTGACGAGCGTCCGCGTCGTGACGACCGTCCGTACCGCGACCGCGATGACCGTGGTGGCGACCGCGGTGGTTTCCGTCGTGACGACCGTCCCTCGGGCGGCTTCAACCGTGACCGTGGCGATGACCGCGGTGGTTTCCGTCGTGACGACCGTCCGGCCGGTGGTGGTTTCCGTCGTGACGACCGTCCCTCGGGCGGCTTCAACCGTGACCGTGGCGATGACCGCGGTGGTTTCCGTCGTGACGACCGTCCGGCCGGTGGTGGTTTCCGTCGTGACGACCGTCCGTCGGGCGGCCCCCGTCGTGACGACCGTGACGAGCGTCCGCGTCGTGACGACCGTCCGTACCGCGACCGCGATGACCGTGGTGGCGACCGCGGTGGTTTCCGTCGTGACGACCGTCCGGCCGGTGGTGGTTTCCGTCGTGACGACCGTCCCTCGGGCGGCTTCAACCGTGACCGTGGCGATGACCGCGGTGGTTTCCGTCGTGACGACCGTCCGGCCGGTGGCGGCTTCCGTCGCGACGACCGTCCCTCGGGCGGCCCCCGTCGTGACGACCGTGACGAGCGTCCGCGTCGTGACGACCGTCCGTACCGCGACCGCGATGACCGTGGTGGCGACCGCGGTGGTTTCCGCCGTGACGACCGTCCGGCCGGTGGTGGTTTCCGTCGTGACGACCGTCCCTCGGGCGGCTTCAACCGTGACCGTGGCGATGACCGTGGTGGTTTCCGTCGTGACGACCGTCCGGCCGGTGGTGGTTTCCGTCGTGACGACCGTCCCTCGGGCGGCTTCAACCGTGACCGTGGCGATGACCGTGGTGGTTTCCGTCGTGACGACCGTCCGGCCGGTGGCGGCTTCCGCCGGGACGACCGTCCCTCGGGCGGCCCCCGTCGTGACGACCGTGACGAGCGTCAGGGCGGCTTCCGTCGCGACGACCGTCCGGGTGGCTTCCGTCGTGACGACCGTGACGAGCGTCCGCGTCGTGACGACCGTCCGTACCGCGACCGCGATGACCGCGGCGGCTTCCGTCGTGACGACCGTCCGGCCGGTGGCGGCTTCCGCCGCGACGACCGCCCCTCGGGCGGCTTCCGCCGCGACGACCGTGGTGGCGACCGCGGCGGCTTCCGTCGTGACGACCGCGGCGACCGTGGCGGCTTCCGTCGTGACGACCGCCGGGACGACCGGGGCGGCGACCGCGGCGGTCGGGACTACGACGACCGCCGTGGCAACTACGAGCCGGTCAAGCGCCTGCCGATCCCGGAGGACGTCACCGGCTTCGAGCTGGACGCGGATGTGCGCCAGGAGCTCAAGAGCCTGCCCAAGACGCTCGCGGACGACGTCGCCCGCAACCTGGTGATGGTGGCCCGTCTGCTCGACGGCGAGGCGGAGGAGGCCTACCAGTACTCGCGCGTCGCGCTGCGGCTGGCCTCCCGCGTCGCCGCCGTCCGTGAGGCGGCCGGTTTCGCCTCCTACATGACGCAGCGCTACTCGGAGGCACTGACCGAGTTCCGCGCCGCCCGTCGGATGACCGGTCGCGCCGACCTGTGGCCGGTGATGGCCGACTGCGAGCGCGGTCTGGGCCGTCCGGAGCGGGCGCTGGCGATGGCCGGTGAGCCCGAGGTGAAGCAGCTGGACAAGGCCGGCCAGGTCGAGATGCGCCTGGTGGCGGCCGGTGCCCGCAGCGACATGGAGCAGTACGACGCCGCCGTCGTCACCCTGCAGAGCCCGGAGCTGGCCTCCAGCGCCGTGCACCCGTGGACCGCGCGGCTGCGGTACGCCTACGCCGAGGCGCTGATCGCCGCCGGCCGTGGCGACGAGGCCCGCGAGTGGTTCGCCAAGGCCGCCGAGGCCGACACCGACGGTACGACCAACGCCTCCGAGCGCCTGGCCGAGATCGACGGCGTGGAGTTCACCGACGCGCTCGACCCGGAGCTGGCCGAGGACGAGGCCGACCAGGCCGAGGCCCCGGCGAAGAAGCGCGGCGGCGACATCGCCGACGACCGCGTGATCTTCGAGGACGAGGAGGACGTCGAGGAGTACTACGACGAGGACGACCTCGAGATCGACGAGGACTTCGACGGCGTGGTGCCCGAGCGTTCCCAGGATGCCGAGGCCGAGGAAAAGCAGGCCGAGGCCGAGGAAAAGCAGGCCGAGGCCGAGGAAAAGCAGGCCGAGAAGGCCGAGAAGGCCGAGGACAGCAAGGGCGACGCCCAGGGCTGAGCGCCCTGACCTGCCCTGAAACACCGTGAGGCCCTGCCGTTCCCCGAAGGAGCGGCAGGGCCTCACGGCGTCCTGGACCGTCAGCCCAGGGCGAGGTTGCGCAGCACCAGCCCCGTGGCCGGCTTCGGCCCGAAGGAGGTGGACTTGCGCGGCATGGTGACGCCCTGTTCGGCCAGTCGCCGTACCACGCTCTCCCGGACCGGGTGCAGCAGGACGGCGGTACCGCCGGTGCGGGCGGCCTCGCGCTCGGCGGCCGCGGCAGTGTGCAGGTAACCGATGTCGTCCGGGCCGTCGGGGACGTGCCAGGTGCGGTCGAGCAGGGTGGCGTGCAGGACGGTGGCGTCCAGGTGGCGCCACTCCTCGGGCCGGTCGTGCGGCACGGTCGCGTCGAGCAGGGACTCCTCGGGCTCACTGAGCAGCCAGTAGACGCCGGCGCCGCCGGTCAGCACGAACCCGTTGCCGCCGTGCCGCTTCTGCTCGGCGAGTGCCTGGAGCGCGGCGGGCAGCGGGCCGGGGACCTCCTTGACCTTCCACTGGTCGCCGAGCTTCTCCAGCGCGTCGGCCACCGGCAGCCGGTACAGCACCCGGTGGATGGCCCGGACCCGCAGCGGGTAGCGGGCGGTGTCCACCAGGAGCACCATGCCGCGGTCCCAGGGGCTGCGCGGCAGGTGGCGGTGCTCGCGCTGGAGCCGCAGGTACATCTCCCAGCGGTGGTGGCCGTCGGCGATCAGCGCCCGGCAGGTGGCCAGGTCGCGGCCGATCTCGGCGATCTCGGCCGGGTCGGTGACGGCCCACAGGCGGTGGTGGGTGCCGTCGCTGGTGGCGGTGGAGAGCAGCGGCTCGCCCTCGACCGTCCGCTCGAGGACGCCGGAGGCGCCGCCGTTGCCCCGGTAGGTGAGCAGCAGCGGTTCGAGGTTGGCCCGGGTGGTGCGCATCAGGCCGACCCGGTCGGCGACCGGGCGGGGCATGACGTCCTCGTGCGGGAGGACGACGCCGGCCTCGGGCCCGCTCACGGCGAGGGCGCCGATCAGGCCGCGCTGGAGCAGCTCGGGGGAGTCGCCGGTGGCGGGCACCCGTTGCTCGTAGACGTAGATCGCGGGGACCGGGTCGGCGGCGAGCACGCCTTCGCGCTGCCAGGCGGCCAGCAGTCGGGCGGCGTGCCGGTACCTGGTGTCGCGGTCGGGGCGGTCGCCGGCGTCCTCGGGCTCGGGCCGGGGCAGGATCAGCCGGACCACGTTGTGCGGGTCGGCGGTCTCCAGGTCCAGTCGGCGCCCCGGGTCGACGACGTCGTACGGCGGGGACGTCACCGCGGCCAGCGCGCCGACCCGGTCGGGGACGTAGCGCAGTCCTCGGAAGGGGGACAGCGACAGGCCTGCGGTGGCGACGTGCCCGGGATCGCCGGGGCCGCCCTCGGGAGTCTCGACTCCGTCTTCTGCACTGGGTGCGCTCATTCTGGGCATGGTAACCGGGGTAGACGTTGTTGAAAGATCTGAATACCCGTGCCGTCTTGTGGGGCGGGCGAGTGATCGAGGGCGAGGTACGGCATGGACGACCGGCAGGGACGGGCGGACGGCGGCGGCCCGGGGGAGAGCGTGCCGACGGGGGGCATCCCGGCCCAGGGGCGGTCCGGGGAGCCCGCCGGAGACGTGTACGACTGGTTCCGCAGGGGCGCGAAGCTGCTGGCCCAGGGGCATCCGGCGGCCGCCGAGCAGCTGCTCGCCCGGGCGGCGGAGGCCGAGCCGCACTCGCGCAGCATCCGGGAGGCGCTGGCCCGCGCGCAGTTCGACGCCGGTTCGTACGCGGCGGCGCTGGAGAACTTCCGGGCCGTGGCGCTGGCCGATCCGGCGGACGACTACGCTCAGTTCGGGTGGGGCGTCGCGGCGGCCCGGCTGGGCGACTTCGAGACGTCCGCCGAGCACCTGGCGCTGGCCGTGGCGATGCGGCCGGAGACCGACCACTACCGGGAGGCACTGCGGCAGACCCGGGCCACCCTGGCGGCCCGCGCCGGGGCGTTCGGCCCGCTGCTGCCCGGGGTGCCGGCCAGCGGGAAGGTCCGGGGCGGGGGGCCCGGAGCGGGTGCCGGGAAGCAGGCCGGGGGAGAGCCCGAGGGCGTCAACGACGACGCCTGAGCGGGCAGGTACGAGCAGTGCAGTCGGCGAACGCGGTGAACCGCAGTGAACGAGACTGCGATGAACGAGATTGGGCAGGCATGACCGAGACGGCCACCACCATGCGACGGACCGCCCCCGGCGGCAGTGACAGCCCGCTGACCGAGGCGTACGACACCGCGCTGCTGGACCTGGACGGCGTGGTCTACGCCGGCCCGCGCGCGATCGAGCACGCGGTGGACTCGCTGGCGGCCGCCCGTACGGTCGGGATGCGGCTCGCGTACGTGACCAACAACGCCTCCCGCCCGCCGCGGGTGGTGGCGGAGCACCTGACCGAGCTGGGCGTGCCGGCCGAGCCGACGGACGTGATCAACTCGGCCCAGGCGGCCGCCCGGGTGGTCGCCGAGAAGGTGCCGGCCGGGGCGAAGGTGCTGGTCGTGGGTGGTCTGGGGCTGGAGGAGGCGCTCGCCGAGCGTGGGCTGGTCGCGGTCCGCTCGCTGGACGAGAAGCCGCTCGCCGTGGTCCAGGGCTTCGACCCGTCGGTGGGCTGGCCGCAGCTGGCGGAAGCCGCGTACGCGGTGCGCGGCGGGCTGCCGTGGGTGGCCTCGAACACCGACATGACCGTGCCGACGGCGCGCGGGATCGCGCCCGGCAACGGGACGCTGGTCGCGGCGGTCCGGGCGGCGGCCGGGGTGGAGCCGGAGGTGGCGGGCAAGCCGCTGCCGCCGATGCACCGGGAGACGGTGCTGCGGACCGGAGCCCGGCGGCCGCTGGTGGTCGGGGACCGGCTGGACACCGACATCGAGGGCGCGTTCAACGGCGGGGTGGACAGCCTGCTGGTGTTCACCGGCGTGACCACCCCGGCGCAGCTGCTGGCGGCTCCGGTCGAGCACCGGCCGACCTACCTGGCGGCGGACCTGCGCGGCCTGTTGGTCCCGCACCCGGCGGCGACGGCCCGGGACGGCGGCTTCGGCTGCGGCGGCTGGGTCGCCGCGGTCGAGGGCGGCGAGCTGAGGCTGACCGGTACCGGCGACCGCTGGGACGGCCTGCGGGCGCTGTGCGCGGCGGCGTGGACGGCGCTGGACGCGGACGGCGCTCCGGCGGACGGGCGGAAGGCGCTGGCCGAGCTCGGCTTCTGAGACCGGTGGACCGCGGAGCGGTCAGAGCAGGGTGCGCAGCCGCAGCAGGTCGCGGAAGCGGGCCTCCAGCTTCACCCGGCCGCTCGCCCAGGCGGAGGCGAAGTGGAGCTTGCCGCCGACCAGGGCGAGCAGGTCGTCGCTGGCCATGGTGAGCCGGATCTCCGCCTTCCCGGCGGGCGCGCCGGGCGCGGTGACGACGTCGTGGATCCGGCCGTCGCGCAGTTGCCCGGTGAAGGTCAGGTCGAGGTCGGTGATCCGGCAGCTGAGCGAGCGGTCGAGGGCGGCGGCCTTGCGGACGTCGCCGGTGGAGTCGGCCATGTTCCGGCTGAGCTGCTCCAGCGCCTCGCGGCACTCCTCGGCGTTCGCCATGACGGTGGCTCCATCCCCAGGTCACTACGGTGCTCTGACTGCCGGGCCACGGTACCTCAGGAGGGTTTTGGCGGTAGCGTCGTCAGTGGGGTGCCCGGAAACGGCCCGGGTACCGACGGCGACGGAGCGATGCGCGCGTAGGCGCTAAGGAGGCACCCGGATGCTGCCGAGGACGGTGCGGGGAGCGGTGGCGACCGCCGCTGTGGTGGTGGAGGAGGTCGGCAAGCGGGTCGTCGGGACGGCGGCCGCGATCCTGGAGAAGACCGGCGTCGATGTCGCCGAGGTCGAGCGCAAGCTCGGCGGGCAGTTCCCGCCGTCCGCCAAGACGCTGCAGACGCTGGCGGAGGAGGCGGTCACCGCCGGGCGGGCCGGAGTGGACCTGGCGGTCGGGGTGGCGCGCAACGAGGTGGAGAAGGCCTTCGAGAAGGTCGGCGACCAGGTGACCAAGGTCGGCGTGGTGCTGGCGTACCTGGAGAGCAAGCTGCGCGAGGTCGAGGAGGAGCCGGCCGCGGCCGGGCCGAGCCCGTACCCGGCGGCGGAGGAGCCGGCGCCGGCGCCGCGGGCGGACGACCTGTTCGGGCGCGGCTGGGAGTACGAGAACGAGCGCACGGCGGGCGAGCCGATAGTGGCCGAGCGGGTGGAGGTGGACGAGCCGGTCGAGGTCGATCCGCCGGTGCCGCCGACGGCGTTCGCGGTGCCGGCCGCCGAGAAGCCGACTGCCGAGAAGCCGACTGCCGGCGAGTTGGCGGCCGCGAAGGGGACGACGGCGAAGAAGGCCGCCGTGAAGGAGACGACCGCCGGCAAGGCCGGCGCGGCCAAGAAGACCGGCGCGGCGAAGAAGACCACCGTCGCCAAGAAGGCCACGGTCAAGAAGACCGCCGCCGCGAAGCGGACGCAGGCGGACGCGCAGCCCAAGACCCCCGCCAAACGGACGGCGACGAAGAAGACCACCGTCCGCAAGGCGACCAGCACGAAGAAGCCCGATGCCCGAGACGAGTGAACCCGGCCCGGCGGTCGAGCCGCTCGGCGTCGAACTGCTGCCCACCGGACACCCCGGGGTGGACGCCGGGCTGGCCCGGCTGGAGGCCTTGGACGGGGTCCCGGCTGAGGCACACGTCGCGGTGTACGAAGATGTTCACCAGCGGCTCGCCGACACGCTGGCCGCGCTCGACCAGGAATGATCCGCAGGACCCGTAGGAGCTGAAGCACCAGTGGCAGTGGCACGACGCCGACTCGACGCGGAGCTGGTCCGCCGCAAGCTGGCCCGATCGCGTGAGCACGCGTCCGAGCTGATCGCGGCCGGCCGGGTGACCGTCGGCGGCACCACCGCGACCAAGCCGGCCACCCAGGTGGAGACCTCGGCGGCGGTCGTGGTGGCCAAGGACGACAACGACCCCGACTACGTCTCGCGCGGCGGCCACAAGCTCGCCGGGGCGTTCGCGGCCTTCGTGCCGCAGGGCCTGGTGGTCGAGGGCCGCCGGGCGCTGGACGCGGGCGCCTCCACCGGGGGCTTCACCGACGTGCTGCTGCGGGCCGGGGCCGCCCGCGTGCTGGCGGTGGACGTCGGTTACGGGCAGCTCGCCTGGTCGCTGCAGAGCGACGAGCGGGTCACCGTGATGGACCGCACCAATGTGCGCGAGCTGACCCTGGAGACGATCGGCGGCACCCCGGTCGACCTGGTGGTCGGCGATCTGTCCTTCATCTCGCTGGGCCTGGTGCTGCCGGCGCTGGCCGCCTGCGCGGCCGAGGACGCGGACCTGGTGCTGATGGTCAAGCCGCAGTTCGAGATCGGCAAGGAGCGACTGGGCAGCGGCGGGGTGGTGCGCAGCCCGCAGCTGCGCGCCGAGATGGTGCGGCAGGTGGCGGGGCAGGCGTGGGAGCTCGGCCTGGGCGTGCGGGCGGTCACCGCGAGCCCCCTGCCGGGGCCGTCCGGGAACGTCGAGTACTTCCTCTGGATGCGCCGGGACGCCCCGCAGCTGGACCCCGCGGAGGCGGACCGGGCCGTGGCGGAGGGGCCCCGGTAGGGTGCTCTGCGAGCGTCCGGCCCGTCATGCTGTATGGCGCGGCCGCACCGGGCCAAGGGCGACCCGGCAGGCGTAGGGAGAGGGCAGCGGCATGAGCGATGAAGAACGTACGGTCTTCCTGATCGCGCACACCGGCCGGGAGGCGGCGCTGCGCAGCGTCGAGGGCCTGGTGCACGGGCTGCTGAAGGCCGGGCTCCGGATCAGACTGCTGGAGGCCGAGGCGGTGGACCTCGACCTGCCGGACGGGGTCGAGAAGGTGGCCGAGGGGCCCGGGGCGGCGGACGGCTGCGAGCTGATCCTGGTCGCCGGCGGGGACGGGACGCTGCTGCGCGGCGCGGAGTTGGCGCGCTCGCACGGGCTGCCGATGCTGGGGATCAACCTCGGCCGGGTCGGCTTCCTGGCCGAGGCCGAGCGGGACGACCTGGCCGTGGTGGTCGAGCGGGTGGTGGACGCCGACTACGAGGTCGAGGAGCGGATGACGATCGACGTGATCGTCCGCACCAACGGTGATGTGGTCCACGAGGACTGGGCGTTGAACGAGGCGTCCATAGAGAAGGCCTCCCGGGAGCGGATGCTGGAGGTGGTGACCGAGGTGGACGGCCGCCCGGTCTCCAACTTCGGCTGCGACGGGGTGGTCTGCGCGACGCCGACCGGCTCGACCGCGTACGCGTTCTCCGGCGGTGGGCCGGTGGTGTGGCCGGAGGTGGAGGCGCTGCTGATGGTGCCGATCTCCGCGCACGCGCTGTTCGCCCGGCCGCTGGTGACCTCGCCGGACTCGGTGCTGGCGGTCGAGGTACAGCCCAAGACCCCGCACGGGGTGCTCTGGTGCGACGGCCGGCGTTCGGTCGAACTGCCCGCCGGGGCACGGGTGGAGGTGCGCCGGGGGCGGACGCCGGTGCGGCTGGCCAGACTGCACCGGGCGCCGTTCACCGACCGGCTGGTGGCCAAGTTCGCGCTCCCGGTGACGGGTTGGCGCGGACGGTCGAACACCAAGCACTGAAGCGACGACTGGCGGACCGTCAGACCGCCAGCGGCTGAGCCTCGTCGGCCGAGCCGAGCCGGCCGCCCGCCGCCGCGCGGGCGGCCACCGCGGCGAGCC
The DNA here is from genome assembly GCF_040609455.1 of Kitasatospora sp. NPDC004669. NCBI lineage: Bacteria > Bacillati > Actinomycetota > Actinomycetes > Kitasatosporales > Streptomycetaceae > Kitasatospora > Kitasatospora sp. NPDC004669. The sequence continues at coordinate 106,986 of NZ_JBEXKB010000025.1, read as the reverse complement.
GCTCGACGGCGGCGGGCACCGTCGCGGCGGGCACGGTGACTGGCAGCCGGATGTGGTGCTCGAAGGCGCCGTCAGAGCCGAACCGGTTGCCGGCGGCGATCCGGATCCCGGCCCGCTCCCCGGCCTGGGCCAGCGCAGCGCCGGACAGGCCGTCGGTGGACACCCACAGCGCCAGGCCGCCGGGCGGCATCGGGAAGCTCCAGCCGGGCAGATGCTCGGGCAGCGCGGCGGCGAAGGCGTGGGCGGTGGCCCGCAGCCGGGCCAGCTGGTGGGAGCGGACGGCCCGGAGCGGCTCGCCCAACAGCTCGGCGGCGATCAGCTGGTCGAGCACCGGGGTGCCGACGTCGCTGTAGACCCGCTCGGTGGCCAGCCGGCGCACGAGCGCGGGCGCGGCCCGGACCCAGCCGATCCGCAGGCCGCCCCAGAGCAGCTTGCCGGCCGAGCCGACCGTGACCACCTGGGCGGAGCGGTCCAGCGCCGCCATCGGACGCGGCAGCGGCGTGGACTCCGGCACGCCCCAGCCGAGTTCGACGGTGGTCTCGTCCACCAGCACCACGCTCCCGGCGGCCCGGGCGGCGGCCAGCAGCTCGCGGCGCTGCTCCTCGCCGATCAGCGCGCCGGTCGGGTTGTGGAAGTCCGGGATGACGTACGCGACCCTGGGCGCGGCACCGCGCAGCACCCGCTGCCACTCCTCCAGGTCCCACAGTGACTCGCCGGCTCGCCTCCGGGACTGCGGATCCCAGCTGTACGGCACGGGCACCAGGCGCGCCCCGGTGAGGCGCAGCGCCTGCAGGGTGTGGGCGTAGCTGGGCGCCTCGACGGCGACCCGGTCGCCGCGGCCGATCAGCACCCGCTGGACCAGGTGCAGGCCGCCCATCGCGCCGGTGGTGATGAGGATCTGGTCGGGAGTGGTGGGCAGGCCGCGCTCGGTGTAGCGGCGGGCGACGGCCTCGCGCAGCACCGGGACGCCGGTGGGGTAGTGGCCGTGCCCGGCGGCGTAGTGCGGCAGCAGCTCGACGGCCCGGGCGGCGGCCTGCCCGAGCCAGGGCTGCGGGGCGGGCAGGGCGGCGACGCCGAGGTCCAGGGTGCTGCCCTGCTCGTCCGGCGGGACGGGGTGCAGCGCGTCGCTGGGCGGCGGGGCGCCCTCGGGCAGGGCGGTCCAGCTGCCGGCTCCGCGCCGACTGAGCAGGTAGCCGTCGCCGCGCAGGGTCTCGTACGCGGTGGCGACGGTGGTGCGGCTGAGTTCCAGGGCGGAGGCGAGTTCGCGTTCGGCGGGCAGCCGGGCGCCGACCGGCAGCCGGCCCTCGGTGACCAGCAGCCGGATCTGCCCGGCCAGGGTGCGGTAGGCGGGGCGGCGCGAGGTGGCCGGTTCGGGGAGCCGGGCGGTGGCGAGCAGCCGGGCCAGTGCGGGCGGGGTGACGGTGGTGTGCCAGTCGGCCATGGCGCTCATGCGCCCACCTCGCTTCGCTCGGCAGGCGCTTCGCGCAACCCGCACCTCTTTGGTGATGAGCTCGCTTCGCTCGCTCAGCAGTCCACTTGCTCGGAATTGGCCCTGTCGGGGGCTCGTTTGGCCTGTTCATCATGGCAGCGCGGCCGTTGCGCCGCCACCACCGGGGGCCGCCCCGGGGTGCGGCACCACCCGCAGGAGCAGCATTGGCCACCCCGACCCCGACCACGACCCCGCCCGCCCCCGCGCCGACCCGGCCGAGCCTCGCCGTCCGGATCCTCGGCGACACCCATGCGCTGGGCCGCCGGCTCCCGCAGCTCGTCGTCGGCCTGGGCCTGTACGGCGCGAGCATGGCGCTGATGCTCCGCTCCGGGCTCGGCCTGGACCCTTGGGACGTCTTCCACCAGGGCCTGCAGCGGGTGCTCGGCCTCACCGTGGGCGCCTGGGTGACCATCTGCGGAGCCCTGGTGCTGCTGCTGTGGATACCGCTGCGCCAGCGCCCGGGCCTGGGCACCGTCGCCAATGTGCTGATGATCGGCGCGGCCATGGACCTCACCCTGAAGCTGGTCTCCGGCCCCGAGGGCCTGTCCGCCCGGATCGCGCTGATGGCCACCGCCATCGTGCTCAACGGCCTGGCCTCCGGCCTCTACATCGGCGCCCGCTTCGGCCCCGGCCCGCGCGACGGCCTGATGACCGGCCTGCACCGCCGCACCGGGCGTTCGCTGCGGCTGGTCCGCACCGGCATCGAGGTCATCGTGCTGGCGGCCGGCGTCCTGCTCGGCGGCACCGCCGGGGTCGGCACGGTCGCGTACGCGCTGGCCATCGGCCCGCTGGTACAGCTGTTCCTACCCTGGTGCACCGCGCCGGGCCTTGGGATGAGCCCGGCGCAAACGTCCCGGAAGGGATGAACTTCCGGGCGTGGAGTTGCCGCGCGCCGTTGCCGCTCGTCGCGCTCCGGGGGTGGAACCTCGTAAGGTCGTCTCCGTGTTGGACGAGATGCGGATACGGGATCTTGGGGTCATCGACGACGCGGTGGTCGAGCTGGCCCCCGGCTTCACCGCCGTGACCGGTGAGACCGGCGCAGGCAAGACCATGGTCGTGACCAGCCTCGGCCTGCTGCTCGGCGGCCGCGCCGACCCGGGCCTGGTGCGCAACGGCTCCGGCCGTGCCGTCGTGGAGGGCCGGCTGGAACTGCCCACCGACTCCCCGGTGGCGGCCCGTGCCGTCGAGGCCGGGGCGGAACTGGACGACGGCGCCCTGCTGGTCAGCCGGACCGTCTCCGCCGAGGGCCGTTCCCGGGCCTACGTCGGCGGGCGGGCCGTCCCGGTCGGGCTGCTCGCCGAGATCGGCGAGGACCTGATCGCGGTGCACGGACAGACCGACCAGCAGCGGCTGCTGCGCCCGGCCCGCCAGCGCGGCGCGCTGGACCGCTACGCGGGCGAGGCGGTGGCCGAGCCGCTGGCCCGCTACCGGGAGACCTACCGCGCCCTGCGCGAGGTCTCGGCCACCCTGGAGGAGCTGACCACCCGGGCCCGCGAGCGCGCCCAGGAGGCCGACCTGCTGCGCTTCGGCCTGGACGAGATCGCCGCCGCCGAGCCGGTGGCCGGGGAGGACGTCGAGTTGGCCGCGGAGGCCGAGCGGCTCGGCCACGCCGACGCGCTGTCCTCCGCCGCGACCCTCGCCCACGCCGTCCTGGCCGGCGACCCGGCCGACCCGGAGGCGCTGGACGCGGGCACTCTGCTCGCCCAGTCCCGCCGCGCCCTGGACGCCGTGCGCCACCATGACGAGCGGTTGGCCGCCCTGGCCGACCGCCTGAACGAGGTCGGCTACCTGCTGGCCGATGTGGCCGGGGACCTGGCCGGCTACGCCGACGACCTGGACGCCGACCCGGTGCGCCTGGCCTCCGTCGAGGACCGGCGGGCCGTGCTGGCCCAGCTGCTGCGCAAGTACGGCGGCGAGGAGAACACCCTCGCCGAGGTGATCGCCTGGGCCGAGGTCGGGTCCGTCCGGCTCGCCGAACTCGACGGCGACGACGACCGGATCGACCAGCTCGGCGCCCAGGAGACCGAGCTACGGGCCGAGTTGGCCGAACTCGCGGCCGAGGTGTCGACCGCCCGGCAGGCCGCCGCCGGCCGCTTCGCCGCGGCCGTCTCCGCCGAACTCGCCGAACTGGCCATGCCGCACGCCCGGGTGACCTTCTCGATCACCCAGGTCGACGACCTGGCCGGGATCGAGGTCGACGGCCGCACCGTCGCGTACGGGCCGCACGGCGTGGACGAGGTCGAGGTGCTGCTCGCCCCGCACCCGGGCGCCCAGCCGCGCCCGATCGCCAAGGGCGCCTCGGGCGGTGAGCTGTCCCGTGTGATGCTCGCCGTCGAGGTGGTCTTCGCGGGCGCCGACCCCGTCCCCACCTACCTGTTCGACGAGGTGGACGCGGGCGTCGGCGGTAAGGCCGCGGTCGAGATCGGTCGCCGACTGGCCAAACTGGCCGAAACCGCCCAGGTCGTGGTGGTTACCCACCTCCCGCAGGTCGCCGCCTTCGCGGACCGGCACCTGGTGGTGGAGAAGACCAACGACGGCACCGTGACCCGCTCCGGCGTCAAGGTGCTGAACGACGAGGAGCGGGTGCGCGAACTCTCCCGGATGCTGGCCGGCCTGGAGGACTCGGAGCTGGGCCGCGCCCACGCCGAGGAGCTGCTGGCGACCGCCCGGGCCCCGCGCCAGCGTTAGGGCCCGCCGGTGGGTTTTGTCGGATCAGCCCCGGCAAGGACCCGCCGGGCAGGCCCTGGGGCCCCTCCGCCGGGTCCGGCGGCCCTCACGCCACGACGACGCGCCCCCGTGGCGCCGACTGTCCAAGAGGGCCGCCGACCTGGCATGGTGGCGGCTGGACACTGGCTTTCCAGTCCCGAGCGCCGCCGGGCGGGCAACCCTCGCGAAGCGGCGCGCGAACCTGATCGAGTCGGATGCGAGACGACGTGGACCATTCCGCCGCCCGGGCCACCGCGGCCGCCCCGGAACCGGGGCAGCTGCACGTGGTACTCGTCCTGGCCGCCAGCACCGGCGGCATCGGTGCGCACGTGCGCTCCCTGGCCCAGGGCCTGGTCGCGCACGGGGTGATCGTCACGGTCTGCGCGCCGGCCGGCACGGACGCGCTGTTCGGTTTCTCCCGCACCGGCGCCCGGTTCCACACCGTCGACATCACCCCCACCGCGGGCGCCCGCAGCGACGCCACCGCGATCGGCGAGCTGCGCAGGGCCTTCACCGGCGCCGACGTGGTGCACGCCCACGGACTGCGCGCCGGGCTGCTCTCCGACCTCGCGCTGCGCACCGCCGGCCGCTTCCCGGGCCTGCGCCCGGAGACCCCGCTGGTGGTCACCTCGCACCACGCGCTGCTGGCCACCGGCATGGAGCGCCGCCTGCAGCGGCTGATGGAGCGCCGGGTGGCGCGCGCGGCCGACCTCGTCCTCGGCGCCTCCTCCGACCTGGTCGCCCGGGCCCGCGAACTGGGCGCCACCGACGCCCGGCTGGGCCCGGTGGCCGCCCCGCCGATGCCCGAGGGCCGGCTCGGCCGCCCCGAGGCGCGCGCCGCGCTGCTCGGCGACGGCCCGGACCGCCCGCTGGTGCTGGCGGTCGGCCGGCTCGTCCCGCAGAAGGCCTTCGGGGTGCTGCTGGACGCCACCCGGGAGCTGTCCGCGCTGGACCCGGAGCCGTTGGTGCTGCTCGCCGGGGACGGCCCGGAGGCGGGCCCGCTGCGCGAGCGGGTGGCGGCCGAGAAGCTGCCGGTGCGCCTGCTCGGCTACCGCACCGATGTGCCCGACCTGTTGGCCGCCGCCGACGTGGTGGTGGTCTCCAGCCGCTGGGAGGCCCGTTCGCTGGTGGTCCAGGAGGCGATGCGGGCCGGAGTGCCGGTGGTCGCCACCGCCGTCGGCGGCATCCCCGAACTGGTCGGCGACGCCGCCGTGCTGGTGCCCCCGGGCGATCCGGCGGCGATCGGACGGGCGGTGCGCGAACTACTGGCCGACCCCGCCGGCCGCGAGCAGCTGGTGGCGGCCGGCCGGCAGCAGGCCGAGACCTGGCCGGACGAGGCCGCCACCGTCGCCCAGGTGCTCAGCACCTACGACGAGTTGGTGCAGCGGCCCTAGGCGTGCCCTAGACGGTCGCCTGTTCGACCCGGTCGGCGGCCGGGCCGTCCGGCTGGGCCGACAGGTAGGCGGCGCCGCAGGCGGTCAGCCGCAGCGCGGTGTCGATCAGCGGGACGTGGCTGAAGGCCTGCGGGAAGTTGCCGACCTGGCGCTTGAGCCGTGGGTCCCACTCCTCGGCGAGCAGCCCGAGGTCGTTGCGCAGCGACAGCAGCCGGTCGAACAGCTCGCGGGCCTCCTGCACCCGGCCGATCATGGCCAGGTCGTCGGCCAGCCAGAACGAGCAGGCCAGGAAGGCGCCTTCGTGGCCGGACAGGCCGTCCACGTTGTTCCCCGCCTCGTCGTGGGTCGGGTAGCGCAGCACGAAGCCGTCCTCGGTGGACAGTTCGCGCTGGATGGCCTCGATGGTGCCGATCACCCGCTTGTCGTCCGGCGGCAGGAAGCCCACCTGCGGGATGAGCAGCAGCGAGGCATCGAGCTCCTGGCCGCCGTAGTACTGGGTGAAGGTGTTGCGCTCGGGGTCGTAGCCCTTCTCGCAGACGTCCCGGTGGATGGTCTCGCGCAGTTCGCGCCAGCGCTCCAGGTGGCCGTCGGAGGGGGCGTCCTCGGGGGTCTGCTCCAGCAGCTTGATGGTGCGGTCGACGGCGACCCAGACCATCACCTTGGAGTGGACGAAGTGCCGGCGCGGCCCGCGGACCTCCCAGATGCCCTCGTCCGGGTTCTGCCAGTGGTCCGCCAGGTAGTCGATCAGGCGCAGCTGGAGGTGGTGGGCGTGGTCGTTGCGGACCAGACCGGTCATGTGGGCCAGGTGCAGGGCCTCCACCACCTCGCCGTAGACGTCGAGCTGGAGCTGACCGGCGGCGCCGTTGCCGACCCGGACGGGCTGGGAACCCTCGTAGCCGGGCAGCCAGTCCAACGAGGACTCGGTGAGCTCGCGCTCGCCCGCGATGCCGTACATGATCTGCAGGTTCTCCGGGTCGCCGGCGACCGCGCGCAGCAGCCACTCGCGCCAGGCGCGGGCCTCCTCGCGGTAGCCGGTGCGCAGCAGCGAGGAGAGGGTGATCGCGGCGTCGCGCAGCCAGGTGTAGCGGTAGTCCCAGTTGCGCTCGCCGCCGATGTCCTCCGGCAGGGAGGTGGTGGGGGCGGCGACGATGCCGCCGGTGGGGGCGTAGGTGAGGCCCTTGAGGGTGATCAGCGAGCGGATCACGGCCTCGCGGTAGGGGCCCTGGTAGGTGCACTGGTCGGCCCACTCGTGCCAGAAGTCGGTGGTGGCGTCGAGCATCGCCTGGGCGTCCGGGACGGCGGGCGGGTCCAGGTGGGAGGCCTGCCAGGTGAGGGCGAAGGCGATCCGCTCGCCGGCGTTGACGGTGAAGTCGGCGTAGGTGGTGAGATTGCGCCCGTAGGTCTCGGCCTCGCCGTCCAGCCAGACCGAGTCGGGCCCGGCGACGGCGACGGTGCGGTGGCCGCCGTCGGCCTGCTCGACCCGGTGCACCCACGGGACGATCCGGCCGTAGGAGAAGCGCATCCGCAGCGCCGAGCGCATCCGCACGGTGCCGGCCACGCCCTCGACGATCCGGATCACCTGGGGGACGGCGTCGCGGCCGGCCAGCGGGCGGGGCGGCATGAAGTCGATCACCCGGACGGTCCCGCCCTGGGCGTCCCACTCCTGCTCCAGGACCAGCGAGTCGCCCCGGTAGCGGCGCCGGTCGGCGGGCAGGGCGGGGGCGGACGCGGTGGGCGGGGGGACGCGCAGGTCGGCGGTGTCGGTGGGGCGGGCCCGGCCCGCGGCCGTGACGGGAACGGGGACCTCGGTCACGACGGCTTCGACCGGGCCGATCCGCCAGAAGCCGTGTTCGTCGGTGCCGAGCAGGCCGGCGAACACGGCCGGCGAGTCGAAGCGGGGAAGACAGAGCCAGTCCACCGCCCCGTCCCTGCTGACCAGGGCGGCGGTCTGCATGTCCCCGATGAGTGCGTAGTCCTCGATACGGCCGGCCACGTGGATCTCCAGTTCGCAATGTGGTCAGGGCATCGGCGAACGAGGGAGCGAGCGGTCTGCGGGGCCGGGGGTCCATCCCGGGACGTCCGGTCCGCCGGGGGTGGTGGCGGGCCTTGCTGGAGTGTCCGCGCGGAGCTCGGTCGAGCCCCTGAGGTGGGTGGGGAGGAGCTGAAATACGGGGAGGTCCGGTCGCGCATCGGGGACCGGGAGTGTCCTGACCTCCCACGCCCTCCGCGTGCTCGTGCTGTCGGCGATGCGTCCGTGCAGCTTACGACGGACGAAAGGGGCGAAGCACGCGGACGCAGCCTCGTGTGGCGCCGCAATTCGGCGGAAATGCCGTGCATCGCGTGGGCCCGGCGCAGGATGGTCCGGAAGGATCACCTCCGGGTGGTCGTAACGGAGGGGCTGGCATGGCCCGGACGGAGACCGCGGGCTGGCCCGGTCCGGCCGGTGGTGCGACCGGTGTGACTCGTGCGGCGTATGGTGCGCCGGTGGTGCGCCCGGCGCACGCCCCCGGAGCGCCGCGCGCGGGCCGAAGGGCGTCCCGGTCAGGTCACTGATACCCTGGTATCCCGTGGACCGGCGGGATCAAACGTCCCGGACCAGCCGAACCGACGACCCTTCGAGCGCCGAGCACCTGTCGGCCTCCCGTCGCCCGGCGAGCCGTGAGCCTCCCGCCCACGTCACTTTCGACACGCGACCCACGGGAGCCCCCTCTTGGCACAGCCCCATTCCGGCAAGGCAACGAACGGCCGCGCCGTGACGACCAAGCACCTCTTCGTCACCGGGGGTGTCGCCTCTTCGCTCGGCAAGGGGCTCACCGCCTCCAGCCTCGGCGCGCTGCTCAAGGCCCGCGGCCTGCGCGTGACGATGCAGAAGCTCGACCCGTACCTCAACGTGGACCCGGGCACCATGAACCCGTTCCAGCACGGTGAGGTCTTCGTCACCGACGACGGCGCCGAGACGGACCTGGACATCGGCCACTACGAGCGGTTCCTGGACACCAACCTGCACGGCTCGGCGAACGTCACCACCGGCCAGGTGTACTCGACCGTCATCGCCAAGGAGCGTCGCGGCGAGTACCTGGGCGACACCGTCCAGGTCATCCCGCACATCACCAACGAGATCAAGTCCCGGATCCGCCGGATGGCGACCGAGGACGTCGACGTGGTGATCACCGAGGTCGGCGGCACCGTCGGCGACATCGAGTCGCTCCCGTTCCTGGAGGCCGTCCGCCAGGTCCGCCACGAGGTCGGCCGGGACAACGTGTTCTTCGTGCACGTCTCCCTGCTGCCGTACATCGGCCCCTCGGGCGAGCTGAAGACCAAGCCCACCCAGCACTCCGTCGCCGCCCTGCGCAACATCGGCATCCAGCCGGACGCCATCGTGCTGCGCGCCGACCGCGAGGTCCCGCAGGCGATCAAGCGCAAGATCTCGATGATGTGCGACGTGGACGAGGAGGCCGTGGTCGCGGCCATCGACGCCAAGTCGATCTACGACATCCCCAAGGTGCTGCACGGCGAGGGCCTGGACGCCTACGTGGTGCGCCGCCTCGACCTGCCGTTCCGCGACGTGGACTGGACCACCTGGGACGACCTGCTGCGCCGCGTCCACGAGCCGCAGCACATCGTCAAGGTTGCCCTGGTCGGCAAGTACATCGACCTGCCGGACGCCTACCTGTCGGTGACCGAGGCGCTGCGCGCCGGCGGCTTCGCCAACAACGCCCGGGTCGAGATCAAGTGGGTCACCTCGGACGACTGCGAGACCCCCGAGGGCGCCCGGGCGCAGCTCGGCGACGTGGACGCGATCTGCATCCCCGGCGGCTTCGGCGACCGCGGCGTCAACGGCAAGGTCGGCGCGATCACCTACGCCCGCGAGAACAAGATCCCGCTGCTGGGCCTGTGCCTGGGCCTGCAGTGCGTGGTCATCGAGGCGGCCCGCAACCTGGCCGGCCTGCCCGAGGCCAACTCCACCGAGTTCGACGCCGCCGCCAAGCACCCGGTCATCTCCACCATGGCCGAGCAGCTGGCCATCGTCGACGGCAAGGGCGACCTGGGCGGCACCATGCGCCTGGGCCTGTACCCGGCCAAGCTCGCCGAGGGCTCGATCGTCCGCGAGGTCTACGGCGGCGAGCAGTACGTCGAGGAGCGCCACCGCCACCGCTACGAGGTCAACAACGCCTACCGCGCGGACCTGGAGAAGACCGGCCTGCAGTTCTCCGGCCTCTCGCCCAAGGGCGACCTGGTCGAGTACGTCGAGTACCCGCGCGAGGTGCACCCGTACCTGGTGGCCACCCAGGCCCACCCGGAGCTGAAGTCCCGCCCGACCCGCCCGCACCCGCTGTTCGCGGGCCTGGTCAGGGCCGCCATCGACATCAAGACCGCGGCCTCCGAGTAATCCCCGGTCGTTCACCGGACGGCGGCCCCGCGATTCCCGCGGGGCCGCCGTTCGGCGTTAGATTGTGTCGTACTGACGAAAAGGGGTAGAGCGATGGACGAGCAGAGCGACCAGGGGATCGCCGACGTGGCCGAGGAGTGGGAGGTCCGGGGCGGCGAGACGCCGTTCCAGGGCAAGGTCACCGGTGTGCGCAGCGAGGAGGTCCGGATGCCCGACGGCAGCTGGGCCCGCCGCGACTACCAGACCCACCCCGGCTCGGTCTCGGTGCTCGCCCTGGACGACAAGCAGCGGGTGCTGGTCCTGCGCCAGTACCGCCACCCGGTGCGCCAGCGGCTGTGGGAGCTGCCGGCCGGCCTGCTCGACGTGCCCGGCGAGAACCCGTGGCACGCCGCGCAGCGCGAGCTGTACGAGGAGGCGCACTGCAAGGCCGACACCTGGCGGATCCTCGCCGACTACTACACCTCCCCGGGCGGCACCGACGAGGCGCTGCGGATGTTCCTGGCCACCGACCTGTCGACCGCCGAGGGCGAGCGCTACGAGGCCGAGGGCGAGGAGCAGGAGATCGAGGTCGCCTGGGTAGCGGTGCCCGAGCTGATCCGGCTGATCCATGCCGGGCAGCTGCACAACCCGACCCTGATCACCGGCACCCTCGCCGTGCACGCCGCGCTCACCGGCCCGGACGGCCTGGACGGGCTGCGCCGGCCGGACTCGCCGTGGCCGGCCCGACCCTTCGAGGCGTGAGCGCGCCTCATGGGGCGGGCGCCCTTCCAGGCGTGGGCGGACGACCCGGTTTGATGCGTTGGGGTGATTTGCCGGTTCGTACGACCGGATGTCACCTCGGCTGAGCCGGACGGTCGAACTACGCTTCGCAGACAGGGCGCCCGTGCCGGGCCGCCTCCGCCGAGCGCCGGACGCTGACCAGCCGGACGCCGGACGCGGGATGATGTCGGGAGTGGCACGGGTGGCGAGGAAGACGGCGACGATGGACCCCGGCCCCGACACGCCCGCGAGTGCCGTCCCCGGTCTGGAACGGCTGCCGGCCGGGCCCGCGCTGTTCGCCGGGCGCCGCGCCGAACTGGCCGCGCTGCGGGCGGCCGCCACCCGCCGGGTGAGCGGCCGCTGCCCGGTGCTGGTGCTGGCCGGGCGCCCCGGCTCCGGCCGGACCGCGCTCGCCGCCCGCTTCGCCCGGACCGTCGCCGCCGACTACCCGGACGGCGTGCTGTTCGCCCGGCTGTCCGCCCCCGACGGCGGGCGGGTGCCGCCCGGTCGGGCCGCCCGGCTGCTGCTGGAGCAGCTCGACCCGCAGGCCGCCGTGCCGTTGTCGGGCACGGCCGAGGACGGGCGGGACGAGCCCGGCTGCGTGGCACTGCGGGAGGCGCTGGCGGGGCTGCGGGTCCTGCTGGTGCTGGACGACGTGCGGGACGCCGGGCAGGTGTGGCCGCTGCTGGCCGACGAGCCCGGCTGCCTGGTGCTCGCCACCACGGCCGGGCCGCTCACCGGGATCGAGGACATCGACCCGGTGATCCTCGGCGGGCTGGACCGGCAGGCCTCCGGCGAACTGCTGGCCGACCTGGTCGGCGGCACCCGGATCTCCTGCGACCCGGTCGGCGGGGCCGACCTGGCCGAGGCCTGCGCGGCCCGGCCGGCCGCGCTGCGGCTGATGGCGGGGTGGCTGCGCGGCAACCCGAAGACCGCGGTCACGGACGCGGCGCGGGAGCTCAACCTGGTGGTGGCGGAGGAGTCGGCGGCCGCGGGTGCCAAGGGCGGCAAGGCGGGCAAGGCCGGGGAGGCGGCCAGGGCCGCCGCCGAGGCGGTGAAGAAGAAGGAGAGCCCGCAGCAGTCGGCGCAGGACAAGGCCGCGGAGCCGGCCGTCGCGCCCGAGCCGGCCGGCGACCCGTCGACCTGGGTCAAGCCGGAGCCGGAGCCGGCCGAGCCGGTGCCCGTCCCCGACAACGACCCGCTGATCGGGGCGTTCACCCTGATCTACCGCACCCTGTCGTCCGCCCAGGCGCGGATGCTGCGCACCCTCACCCTGGCCCCGGCGCAGACCGCCGACCCGCGCACCGCCTCCGCGCTGGTCGGCTGCCCGGCACCGGAGGCCGCCGCGACGCTGGCCGCGCTGGTCGAACGGGAGCTGCTCGGCGAGGAGGCGCCGGCCGCCGACGGCACCCCGCGCTACCGGGTACCCGGGCGGCTCTACCCGCGGCTGGTCAAGCTGCGCGAGCAGGAGGACCGGTCCGCCGAGACCGAGCTCGCCCGGGCCCGGCTGCTGGAGCGGCTGGTCCGGCTCACCGAGTCGGCCCGCGCCCTGCTCGACCCGGCGGGCGGCCCCGGCCCCGAGCCGCTGCCCGTCGCGCTGCGGCTGCGCTCGGCCGAGCACGCCCGGGACTGGCTGCTCGGCGAGCGGGAGCTGCTGCTCGGCGCGGTGGCCGACGCGATCGGCCAGGGGGACCTGGACGGCTCGGCCGGGCGGCTGGTCACCGCGCTGCTGCGCTCGCTGCCGCTGACCGGCGCCGCCGCCCCCGCCGACCTCTACCGGCTGCACGAGCTGGTGCTCACCGTCGCCGAGCGCAACGGCCGCCCCCGCCGGGCCTCGGCCGCACTGCTCAACCTGGGGGACCTGCAGGTCGCGGCGGGCCGCTGGGAGCGGGCCGCGGCCCACTACCGGGCCGCCCTGGAGCACGCCCGGACGGCCGCGGACGAACCGCTCTGCGCCCGGGCCCTGGAGAGTGCGGCCGGCTGCCACCGGGCGCTCGGCGACGCGGTGCGCGCCGCCGACTGGTACGGGCGGGCGCTCGGCCTGCGGCAGTCGCTGGGGGACCACGCGGCGGAGGCCCGGCTGCTGGCCCGGGTGGCCGAGGCGCACACCGCGCAGCGCCGCTTCGAGGAGGCCGACCGGGAGTACCGGGCGGCGCTCGCGGTGCTGCGCAGGATCGGCGACGAACGGGGCCGGGAGGCCGTCGGGGCGGCCCTCGCCGACCTGCGGGAACGCGTCGAGGCCGGATGGTGAGGGTGGTTTCAGAGGTATTGTCGAAAGTGCCCGATTGTGACGCCTTTGACAGGTAAGTTCCGGCGGAAGCCTACGAACCTGCCAATGTGTTCGGCGAAATTATTCGATTTGGAAGGCTGACAGGCTGCCTGGGCTTCATTACACTCGAACTCAGTCGCGCAGCGATCCCCTGCCCCGGCCTGCCCGGAGGCTTCCCCACGTGCGCGTCGCCCACCGGTCTTCTCCGGTCGGGACCCCCATGGCAAGAGGACGTGTTTAGCCGTGAAGGTCGGCATCCCCCGCGAGGTCAAGAACCACGAGTACCGCGTGGCCATCACGCCCGCCGGCGTGCATGAGCTGGTCCGCAACGGACACGAGGTCTGCATCGAGGACAACGCCGGTCTCGGCTCCTCGATCCCCAACGAGGAGTACGTGGCCGCCGGCGCCACCATCCTCCCCACCGCCGACGAGGTGTGGGCCACCGCCGACCTGCTGCTGAAGGTCAAGGAGCCCATCGCCTCGGAGTACCACCGGCTGCGTAAGGGCCAGACCCTCTTCACGTACCTGCACCTGGCGGCCGACCGGGCCGGGACCGACGCGCTGATCGCCTCGGGCACCACCGCCATCGCGTACGAGACCGTGCAGCTGGGCAACGGCGCGCTGCCGCTGCTCGCCCCGATGTCCGAGGTCGCGGGCCGCCTGGCCCCGCAGGTCGGCTCGTACCACCTGATGCGTCCGGCCGGCGGCCGCGGCGTGCTGCCCGGCGGCGTGCCCGGCACCCACCCGGCCAAGGCCGTCGTCATCGGCGGCGGCGTCTCCGGCTGGCACGCGGCCACCATCGCCATCGGCATGGGCTACGACGTGACCCTGCTCGACCGCGACATCAACAAGCTGCGCGAGGCCGACCGGATCTTCGGCACCAAGATCAAGGCCATCATGTCCAACTCCTTCGAGCTGGAGAAGGCCGTCCTGGACGCCGACCTGGTCATCGGCGCCGTGCTGATCCCGGGCGCCAAGGCCCCGAAGCTGGTCACCAACGAGCTGGTCTCCCGCATGAAGCCGGGTTCCGTGCTGGTCGACATCGCCATCGACCAGGGCGGCTGCTTCGAGGACTCGCACCCGACCACGCACGACGACCCGACCTTCCAGGTCCACAACTCGGTCTTCTACTGCGTGGCCAACATGCCGGGCGCCGTTCCGAACACCTCCACCTACGCGCTGACCAACGCCACCCTGCCGTACGTCATCGAGCTGGCGAACCGCGGGTGGAAGGAGGCGCTGCGTCGCGACGAGGCGCTCGCCAAGGGCCTCAACGTGCACGAGGGTCAGATCACCTTCCCGGCCGTGGCCGAGGCCTTCGGCCTGGAGTCGGTCTCGCTGGAGAGCGTGCTCGCCTGAACTCCCTGACCGCACGGCGGTCGTTCGCCCCCGACCCGATCCGTTCGGGTCGGGGGCTTCGCCGTGCCCGTGAACACTCGGCGGACCCGGTGGGTCGCTCTGTCGTCAATTTCCGTGGGTCGTGTCACCCGCCCGCAGAAACGTTAGGGTCATAGGCCTACTCATCCCTTGACAGCAGCCCGCCCGATAGTCGACACATGGTGCCTACTACCGTGGATTGTGTTGCTGCGAACGCCTTGAACGGCCTAGAGTCGCAAACCGTCGGCATGCTGCCACGCTGACGAATCGACATAGAGTCCTGGATGCCCAAGGAGGTAAGACGACTTGTGAATGAGTCGACAATTGCTCCCGGGGGTGGTCAGCCAGGACTGGCGGAGCTCACCGCCGGCCAGCCGAGTGAGGAGTCCGGGGCCCGGCAGTCCACCGTGGGCTCGGCCGAGGTCGGCTCGGTCGCACTCCGTACCTTCGAAGCACGCCAGAACACAGCACAGGTGACCGCGGTGACCGATCAAGACGCCGACCTGGCGGCCTACGGCCTGGCCTACGGCGAGTTCGCCTACGGCGCCTACGACGACCCGGACGCCGAATACGAGCCGGACCCGGAGTACGCCGCCACGCTGGCCCCCGACGCCGCGCGCCAGCGCCGTGAGCGGGTCGGCCCCACCGGCCGTCCGCTGCCGTACTTCCCGATCCCCGCGCCGGTCGCCGAGCACGGCCCCGCCCAGATCATCGCCATGTGCAACCAGAAGGGCGGCGTCGGCAAGACCACGTCGACCATCAACCTGGGCGCGGCGCTGGCCGAGTACGGCCGCCGGGTGCTGCTCGTCGACTTCGACCCGCAGGGCGCGCTCTCGGTCGGACTGGGCGTCAACCCGATGGAACTCGACGTCACCGTCTACAACCTGCTGATGGAGCGGGGCCTGACGGCCGATGAGGTGCTGCTGAAGACGGCCGTGCCGGGCATGGACCTGCTGCCGTCCAACATCGACCTCTCCGCTGCCGAGGTGCAGCTGGTCAGCGAGGTGGCCCGGGAGTCCGCGCTGGCGCGCGCCCTGAAGCCGCTGCTGCCCGACTACGACTACGTCATCATCGACTGCCAGCCCTCGCTGGGCCTGCTGACGGTCAATGCGCTGACGGCCGCTCACAGCGTGATCGTCCCGCTGGAGTGCGAGTTCTTCGCGCTGCGCGGTGTCGCGCTGCTGACCGAGACCATCGAGAAGGTGTGCGAGCGGCTCAACCCCGAGCTGCGCCTGGACGGCATCCTCGCGACCATGTACGACTCGCGCACCGTGCACAGCCGTGAGGTGCTGGCGCGGGTCGTCGAGGCGTTCGGCGAGCACGTCTTCCACACCGTCATCGGGCGGACCGTGCGCTTCCCGGAGACCACCGTCGCCGGCGAGCCCATCACCACGTACGCGACCAACTCGGTCGGTGCCGCCGCCTACCGCCAGCTCGCCAGGGAGGTGCTCGACCGGTGCCGCCCCGCCGAGTGAGTCTCCCGGGTGCCGACGAGCTGTTCCGGACCACCGGCGGGATGGCGCTGTCGCCGTCCCTCGCGCCGCGTCCGGCCGCCGAGGCATCCAGACCGGAGACCGCGCGGACCGTCAACGGCACGGGCGGTGCCGAGGGCGCCCAGGGTGCCCAGGACGACCGGCAGGTGTCGCAGGAGCAGCAGTCGGCCGCCGCGGTGCCGTCGCCCGCACAGCGGCCCGCCGGGGACCAGGGTGCCGCGACGGCCGGGCAGACCGCGTCCGGCGGCCGAGGCGCCGCAGCCGCCCCGGCGGCCCGTACGCACGCGGGTGCCGCCGAGGAGCAGGCCGGTGCCGCCGGGCGCGCCCGGCCGCGGGGGCGCGCGCCGCGCCGCCCGAGCGGGCGTGAGCGGCACGACGAGAAGATCACCGTGTACGTGTCCGCCGAGGAGCTCATGGACCTCGAGCACACCCGGCTGGTGCTGCGCGGTGAGCACGGCCTGGCCGTGGACCGCGGGCGGATCGTCCGGGAGGCCATCGCGGTCGTCCTGGCGGACCTGGAGCAGCGCGGTGAGGCCTCCATCCTGGTCCGGCGGCTGCGCGGCCGCTAGGGGCCTGCCTCTCGGATCCTTGCCGGGGCCGCGACGCTCCCCCAGCCTTCGGCCGGGAGGTACCCCCAGGGCACGAGCGCACCTGGCCGCGTTGTCGTCGGTCGCCGATGGGCCCAGCCTTCGGGCGGGAGGTGCCCCCACCTCCGCCTTGTGATGCACGCGCCCCAACGCCGCGGCCTGATCCGACGAAGTCCGAGAGACAGGCCCCAGGGGCTGTCCGGGCGGGTGCCGAGGGCCGGCCCGACGGGCGCTGGGCGCCCGGCCGTCGGCCGGGGTCCCGGGCCCCGTCGGGCGGCGTGTCGGTGGCCCCGGGGCGGGGCGGCGGGCGGCGGCGGGTGAAGATGGACCGTCATGCCGAGCACCGTCGAAACACCGGCCAGCGCCGCGAACCCCGCCGGGGACGAGTCCCGGGGCGGCTTCCGGGTGCGGCTGGACAACTTCGAGGGGCCCTTCGACCTGCTGCTCAGCCTGATCGCCAAGCACAAGCTGGACATCACCGAGGTGGCGCTGGCCACGGTGACCGACGAGTTCATGGCGCACATCCGGGCGATGGGGCCGGACTGGGACCTGGACGCGGCGACCGAGTTCCTGGTGGTGGCCGCCACCCTGCTGGACCTCAAGGCCGCCCGGCTGCTGCCGGTGGCCGAGGTCGAGGACGCGGAGGACCTCGCGCTGCTGGAGGCGCGGGACCTGCTGTTCGCGCGGCTGCTGCAGTACCGGGCGTACAAGCGGGCGGCGGCGCTGTTCGGTGAGCGCTGGGCGGCCGAGCTGCTGCGGCGGCCGCGGACCGTCGCTCTGGAGCCCCGGCACGCCGAGCTGCTGCCCGAGGTGGTGATCACCGTCGGGCCGGAGGGGCTCGCGCAGCTGGCCGCCAAGGCGATGGAGCCCAAGCCGAAGCCGGTGGTCTACGTGGACCACATCCACACCCCGCCGGTCAGCGTGCGCGAGCAGGCCGGGCTGGTGGTCGACCTGCTCACCGGGCTGGGCGAGGCATCCTTCCAGCAGCTGGTCGCGGACGCGCCGGACACCCTGGTGGTGGTCGCCCGCTTCCTGGCGCTGCTGGAGCTGTACCGGGAGCGGGTGCTCGCCTTCGAGCAGCCGGAGGCGCTCGGCGAGCTGCGGGTGCGCTGGGTGGCCGAGGAGGGCCGGGGCGCGGTCGAGGTCACGGACGAGTTCGACCGCCCCGCGGGCGAGGCCGCGGAAGAGGCGAAGGAGGACGGGCGGCGATGAGTGCCGGGAACGACGGCGGGCGGCCGGCGCGGCGCCCGCTCGGGCTGCCGGGGCAGCCGCGGGCCGAGGAGTGGCTGGAGCCGGCCTTCGAGCTGCTGCCGGAGCCGGTGGCGGCCCCCGTGGACGCCGAGCCGTGGGTGGGGCACCGGAGGGCGGACCCGTCGACGTCCGGGGTGCCGGAGGAGCCCGCCGGGCCCGGGCTGCGGGCCGAGCTGGAGGCGATCCTGATGGTCGTCGACGAGCCGGTCACCGAGGAGCGGCTGGCCGGGGTGCTGGAGCGGCCCCGGGCCGAGGTGGCCGCGGCGCTGCGCGAGCTGTCCGCCGAGTACGATGCCGCAGGCCGCGGGTTCGACCTGCGGCTGGTGGCCGGCGGCTGGCGGTTCTACAGCCGGGAGAGCTGCGCGCGGGCCGTCGACCGGTTCCTGCTGGACGGCCAGCAGGCCCGGCTGACCCAGGCCGCGTTGGAGACCCTGGCCGTGGTCGCCTACCGGCAACCGGTGTCCAGATCGCGGGTTTCCGCCGTCCGCGGTGTGAACTGTGACGGCGTGATGCGTACCCTGGTACAGCGAGGACTGGTGGAAGAGGCCGGATCCGAGCCCGAAACAGGTGCGATCCTGTATCGGACGACGAACTACTTCCTGGAACGGATGGGGCTCCGCGGCTTGGACGAGCTGCCGGAGCTCGCTCCCTTCCTGCCCGAGGTCGACGACGTGGAAGCGGAGTCCCTGGAGGGCACGATGATCGCGGAGGCGGTCGCCGCCGCTGCCGCACAGGCCGCGGACGGCAGTGGCGAGGCCGACCGGGCAGCGCCCGATCGGTAGGGGGAGGTGAGGTCGGCCGAGACGACCGCACATCCCAGACGGAACGACGTACGGACATTTTGATGCGTAGCAGTGGCAACGGCAGGAACGGCAGCGGCGGCGGCAGCGGTCGCGGCGGACAGGGTGGGGGCCGGGGCGGCTCCTACGGCGGGGGCGGCGGCCGCGGCGGCTCGGGCTCGCGCGGCGGTTCGTACGGCTCCGGTTCGCGCGGCGGGTCGGGCGCGGGCTCGCGCGGCGGCTCGTACGGGCGGGACGACCGGCGCGACGACCGGGGCTACCCGGACCGCCCGCTGCGGCCCGAGGAGCGCAAGTACGACCGCCCCGAGTACGGCGGCGGCCCGAACGCCACCCCGGCCCGCGGCGGCTTCGGCGGCCGGCGCCCCGGTCCGGCCCCGCGTCCGCGCCGTGAGGGCCAGGGCGCCCCGGGCGACCCGCGCCGCCAGCCGCAGCGCTCGCGTGAGCTGCAGGCCAAGATCGAGGACGCCGTCCTCGCCCGGCACGACAAGCCGGCCGTCAAGCTGCCCAAGACCTTCGGCGAGCCCGAGGGCGAGCGCCTGCAGAAGGTGCTGGCCCGGGCCGGCGTCGGCAGCCGCCGCGCCTGCGAGGAGCTGATCGAGCAGGGCCGGGTCGAGGTCAACGGCAAGCTGGTCACCGAGCAGGGCAAGCGGGTCGACCCGGCCAACGACGAGATCAAGGTCGACGGCCTGACCGTCGCCACCCAGTCCTACCTGTTCTTCGCGCTCAACAAGCCGGCCGGCGTGGTCTCCACCATGGAGGACCCGGAGGGCCGCCAGTGCCTCGGCGACTACGTGACCAACCGGGAGACCCGGCTGTTTCACGTCGGCCGCCTGGACACCGAGACCGAGGGCATCATCCTGCTCACCAACCACGGCGAGCTGGCCCACCGCCTCACCCACCCCAAGTACGGCGTGACCAAGACCTACCTGGCCGCCATCCAGGGCCCGATCCCGCGCGACCTGGGCAAGCAGCTGGCCCAGGGCGTCGAGCTGGAGGACGGCTACGCCCGCGCGGACAGCTTCAAGGTGATCTCCAACGTCGGCAAGAACTACCTGGTCGAGGTGACCCTGCACGAGGGCCGCAAGCACATCGTCCGCCGGATGCTGGCCGAGGTCGGCTTCCCGGTCGAGAAGCTGGTGCGCACCCACTTCGGCCCGATCGCGCTCGGCGACCAGAAGTCGGGCTGGCTGCGCCGCCTGACCAACCCGGAGGTCGGCCAGCTGATGCGCGAGGTCGGCCTGTAGGCCACCGGTTTTCCCCGGGTCTTCACCGGTTGTTCGTCGGAGGGTCCCCCGCCCGTGGTGGCGGGGGGCCCTCCCGCGTGTATGTGAGCCAGGACGCAACCGCTGGTCACGGCCTTGTCAGCGTCATGATCCGTGGCAGAGGATGGCCACCGGACCACCGCCCCGCCGTGTGGCGGGACTGCGCCAGGACGGGCGCCGGTGGGGGTGTTCGGGGCGAACAGGGGGAGACGGCGTCGTGTCCGATGCAGTACTGGGACGATCAGCCGGACAGGCGCTCGGGCCGCTGGGACTGGCCGAGCCGGACGGGCAGGTCTACGCGGCGCTGGTGGCCAGTCCGCAGTCCACCGCGGAGGAGCTGGCCGAGAACTGCGGTCTGACGTTCCAGCAGAGCGTGCGCGCGCTGGACCGGCTGGCGCAGCAGGGTATGGCCACCCGCGCGCCGGTGGACCGGGAGCGCTACCTGCCGGTCGCCCCGGACGTGGCGATCGGCACCTTGATCGGCCACCGGGAGTCCGAACTGCGGCACGCCCGGGCCGAGATGCACCGGTTGATGGACGCCTTCCGGGAGGCCTCGCGCTACACCGACCCGGCGCACTCGGTGGAGGTGCTGACCGGCGGCGAGGCGATCGCCCAGCGGCTGGAGCACATCACCGAGACCAGCCAGTACCAGGTCCGCGGCTTCGACCGCCCGCCGTACATCCAGGACCCGGTGGCGCCGATACCGCTGCAGCGGCGGCGGCTGCGGGAGGGGCTGAAGTTCCGGACCATCTACGACCGGGAGGCGGTGGCCTGGCCCGGCCGGCTGGAGCGGAACATCCTGGTCGGCGTCACGGACGGCGAGGAGGCCCGGGTGCGGCCGACCCTGCCGATGAAGATGATCATCTCGGACGACCGGATGGCGATCATCCCGATCAGCGTCGGCGACAGCGTCCTGGACGCCGCGTACGTGATCCACCCCTCGGCTCTGCTGCAGGCGCTGGACACGCTGTTCGAGGCGGAGTGGGAGCGGGCCGTACAGCTGCAGGCCGCGATCGGCACCGGGGAGGCGTCGCTGGAACCGGAGGCCGACCACCGCAAGCTGCTGGGCCTGCTGGCGGCCGGGCTGACCGACGAGTCGATCGCCCGCTCGCTCGGCTGGAGCGCCCGGACCACCCAGCGGCGGCTGCAGAGCCTGATGCGCTCGCTGGGGGCCACCACCCGCTTCCAGGCCGGGATGGCGGCCCGGGAGCGGGGGTGGCTGTGAGCTGTCCTTGTACGGGGCCCTTCTCGTGTGGGCTCAGCTCCAGGGGGTGAGGGCCGCCCAGCGGCCGTCCGGGCCGCGCTCGACCTTCTCCAGGCCGACCACGGCGGAGCGGTTCAGCCGGCCGTAGATGTGCGGGAACAGGATGTCGGGGGTGGCTCCGGGCGGCGGGGCGCCGTGCGGGGCCTCCCACTTGACCATCGGTTCCACCAGCGACTCCTCGATCAGCAGCACCATCAGCGGGTCGGGGGTGTCGGCGAAGAAGGCGTTGGCCACCGCGAGCGCCGTCTGCTCGTCCGCCGAGCAGTGGATGAACCCGTCGGTGAGCAGCGACGCGGCGGCGTACGGGCGGCCGGGGTCGGTCAGCCAGTCGTCCAGGGGAGAGAGGTGGAGGATCATGTTCCTTTTCTACCCGTTTCAGTCCTGAGCGGTCGTCACGAGGGCTCGGGCGTCACAGCCCGGCCACCTTGGCGGACGCCGAGACCTCGTACACCAGGGTGAGGGTGCGGCGGGCGCCGGGGCCGAGCGGCACGTCCCAGCGGACGATGCCCCCGGCGTCGAAGGAGTCCGGCGGCGGGGAGCACTCCTCCTTGCACAGCCGGACCTCGACCGCCGTCACCTCGGAGACCGGCACCCGTTCGCGCACCGTGACCAGCTGCTCGCCCCGCTCCTCCGGGCCGGAGAAGCGGGACAGGTGCAGCCGGACGGTGCGAGTGGTGGTCCGGCGGCCGGTCAGGGTTGCGGTGGCCCGGTGCTCCTCGGCCTCGCGGACCACCCGGTAGCCGTCCGAGCTGCCGAAGGACAGCTCGGCGTCGGCCCCGGCGGCGGTGAAGCGCAGCTCGCCGCGGCCGGTGAAGCCACTGCCCCGGACCAGCTCGACCGGGCCGGCCAGCAGCGGGTGCCCGGCCGCGTTGCGGAACCGGACCACCTGGGTGACCAGCGGCGACAGCTCCGGGGCGCAGGCGTACTCGCGGCCCGCCGGGCCGGTGAAGGCGCCCAGCGGGACCTTGTGGGCCCGGCCGTCGGAGGGGACGGTGGCCGGGGCGGGGGCGGGCAGCACCCGCACCTCGCCGCCGTCGTCCAGGCCCGGGACGGCCGCGGTCGGGCCGAGGGTGCTGATCGCCTCCTCGCGCAGTTCGACCTCGACCGTGCGGCGTTCCTCGTCGGTGCGCTCGCGCAGCATCAGCACGTCCTCGGTGAGCGCGGGCGGGTCGGTGGCGAGGGCGGAGCGGGCGGTGGAGAAGGTGAGCCGGGCGCCCGTCCAGTCCTCGCCGGTGCGCTGCCAGACCACCGCCTCCGACTCCAGGCGCAGGCTGCCGCCGTCCAGGGTGGCGCGGTAGGAGGGGCGCCAGAGCGCGCAGGGCACCAGGTGGCTGACGGTCAGCCCGGCCGGGCCGGGCCGTGCGGCCTCGACGGTGAGCTCCAGGTGGGCCACCAGTTCGGCGGGCTCCTCCTCGGCCTCGTCCAGGGCGATCAGGGCCTGGGACCGCTCCTGGTCCAGGCGGCGCAGCCGGGAGTGGGTGGCGCGCAGCTCCTCGCCGTAGCGCTCGCGTTCGGCGTCCACCCGGTCCAGCTCGCGGGCCCAGCGGGTGCGCTCGATCTCGCCGACGCCGGCGCCCTCGCCGACCTCGCGCAGCAGGTCGGCGGTCAGCTGGGCGAGCAGCGCCAGGCGGGCCTCCAGCCGGGCCCGGGTCTGGTCCGCGAGGCGGGACTCGGCCTCCAGCCCGTGCAGCCGGTGGCGCAGCGCCGAGTCCTGCGGCCCGGGTGGCAGCGGGGCGCGCAGCGTCCAGGTGCGGACCAGCCGGGCCTCCAGCACCCGGGTGCCGGGATCGGCGGTCTCGGCACGCAGGGTGCGGTCCACGGCCAGGGCGGTGAGCGGGCCCAGGCGCAGCCGCTGGACGCCCTCGGCGAGCTCGACAGTCACCGTGCGCTCGATCTGGGCGCGGTCCTCCAGGCAGGTGACGGCGGTGACGGGGAGGGGGGTGTCCTGAGGAGGCGTGTTGGCTCCGGTCATCTGTCAGTTCCTCCGGTTTCCGCCGACGATGGCCTTTCCGGCCGGGATCTTGATCTGGTAGCCGCCGTCCAAATCGGTGCGGCCGCCCGGCGGCAGGTCGACCCGCCAGAGCCGGGTGCTGGGCGGGCACTCCGGCGTCGGGACGGTCGGGGCGTGCCAGTCGGCGCGCTCCTCGATCCGGATCTCGGCGTCGGAGGTGACCGGCACGCGCTCGCGGACCTCCACGGTGACGGCGCGGCCGAGCCGGTTCGCCAGCTGGACGTGCACCCGGTGGTCGAGCACGGTGCTGTTGCCCTTCAGCATGCCCGTGGCGGACTCGCGCAGCTCGGTGCGGCGCGCCACCTCGATGCTCTCGGTGACGCCGATGCCCAGGCGCCGCATGCCGCCGGGGGCGAGGGTGGGCAGGGCGGCGGTGAGCAGGAACTCCTCGTCCACGGTGACCTCGACCGGGCCGGCGAGCACCGCGCGGTCGGTGCGGTTGGCGAGCACCAGGGTCGCGTACACCTTCTCCTCGACGGCCGGGACGGTGACGTACTCCGGGCGGACGGAGAGCGGGATCTCGTCCACCGTGACGGTGTGCCAGGTGCCGTCGGACGGGATGTCGGCGGGGGCGACCGCGTCGAAGCGGTGGTCGAAGGAGCCGGCCGACTCGCGGGGCGGGACGGCGTGGCGGGGGAGGGCGAGGTCGCGGACGCGGCTGCCCTCGCGGCCGCCGGGGAGGAACTGCTGCAGCTCCTCGCGCTCGACCCGCGCGGGGTTCGGGCGCAGGGTGCCGCGCCGGTCGGCGGGGGCGTCGGGGCCGGCCAGGACGAGGTCGGGGTAGTCGAGCAGGGTGGTGTCGGGGGTGAAGCCGGTGCTCGGCGGCGGGGTGCCGCGGCGGCGAAGACGGCTCCGGCGGGCCTCCTCCGGCGGGGCGCCGCCCGGGGCCTGCGGCATCGGTGCGGCGGCGGGGGCCGGCGCGGGGGCGGAGAGCGCGGGCGGGGCGCCGTAGCCGGCGAAGCCCGGCGGCGGGGGCGCGGGCATCGACCGGGCGGGCTCCTGGGCGGGCTCCTGGGGCGGTTCCTGGACGCTCAGCGAGCCGCCGCCGTGCGGGCCGGCGGGCGGTGCTTCGTCCGCGAGGAACTCGGGGCGGGGGCCGGTGGGACGGGCGCCGCCGGGGCGGCCGGGGCGGCCGGTCGTCCGAGCGGCCTTGGCCGCCATGGGGGCCGACACCGGGAGCGGGACGTCGCGCTTGGCGGTGGGGCGGGTGGCGTCGGCCGCGTCGTAGCCGGTGAAGAGGTCGGACAGGCCGGCCGGGGGCTCGCGCCAGCCGGAGGGGGGCGGGGCGGGCTGGCTGCGGCCGATCCGCAGCGAGCTGAGCTTGGGCAGGTCGGTGCGGCGGTCGAGGTCGGCGGTGGACAGGGCGAGCCGGACGCCGGTCCAGTCCTCGCCGGTGTGCTGGGCGACGGCGGCGCGCAGGACGAGGCGGCCGGCGTCGGAGCCGGTGCGGTAGGAGAGGCGGTAGGCGGGCACCCAGCGGGCGGTGGGGACGCCGTATTCCAGCTCCAGCTCCAGCTCCAGGTCTGGGGCCAGGTCGGGGTCCGGGCCGGGGTGTCGGGCGTCGGTTCGGTCTTCGGTGTGCTCGGGCGGGTGCCCGGTGTGCAGGGTGAGCAGGACGGTGGCGGTGGTCCCGACCGGCTCGGTCCGGTCGGCGGTGGACGTCCGCTCCAGTCGGTCGGCGGCCAACCGGCGCTCGTGGTCGGCGAGTTCGATCTCCCGAGTGAGCTGCTCGGCGCGC
Source organism: Kitasatospora sp. NPDC004669 (assembly GCF_040609455.1). NCBI lineage: Bacteria > Bacillati > Actinomycetota > Actinomycetes > Kitasatosporales > Streptomycetaceae > Kitasatospora > Kitasatospora sp. NPDC004669. Next base: position 82,196 of record NZ_JBEXKB010000025.1, on the reverse strand, counting down.
TCCTGGAGTCGGGCCAGCCGCTCGTCGACGAAGTCGGCGAGCTCCAGCCACGCCTCGGCGGGGGTGCGGCGCAGCGGCTCGTCGGGGCGGCGCTGCGGCGGGACGGCGCGCAGCGCGGCGGTCTCGGCGATTGCGGCCTGGACCAGTCGGTGGCGCTCGTTCAGTGCGCTCTGGCGCTCCATGGCCTCGTCCAACTCACGCCGCAGGGCGGGGAGTTCCTCCGACTCGCGGAGCTCGGCGAGCTGTTCGAGGCGGGCCTCGGTGACCACCGCGCCGGCTGGTCCGGAGAGCACCCGGGCGCGCAGCGAGTTGCCGTCCAGAGAGTCGGGCAGGCCGGTCAGCCGCAGCCGTCCGTCGGGCGGGACCGGGACGGTGGCCCGGCGGCGGCACACCGCGCCCTCGGCGTACACCACGACGGAGTCCAGTACCGACGGGTGGGCCGGTACGGCAGGCGGTTTCGACGGTCCGGTGTGACTGCTGTGCTGATCGTCCATGCGCAACCCCTTCGTTCGCGTCCGGTGTGCCGCATCGCCTCGCGCCGACTTGCCGCGTCGTCCTCCGGGCGGCCAGTCTGCCCCGGTTCGGGGTGGGCGTCGCCGGATTTCCCGGGGCGCGGCGTGTGCACCGTGTGGGACGGGGACGGGGGCGGTGTGGTTGCCGTCGCTGGTGCTGGTGCTGGTGCTGGTGCTGGTGCTGGTGCTGGTGCCGGTGCCGGTGCCGGTGCCGGTGCCGGTGTTGGTGTCGGTGCCGATGTCGGTGCCGGTGGGGCGGGGTCGGGGCGGTTGTCGGGGGCCGGTGGGTGGGAGGATGGGCGCGGGTGCTCCCGGCCGGTCCCGGCACCTGGCGAGAATCGTCGGAGCATCGTCGAACCGTCGAGTCGAGAACCGTGATCGAGGAGAGCCACCCGCCATGCGCACTGCCGTCGTCGTCGGCACCGGACTCATCGGCACCTCCGCCGCCCTGGCCCTGGCCGCGCGCGGGCTGACCGTCCACCTGGAGGACGCCGACCCGGACGCCGCCCGCACCGCCGAGTCGCTCGGCGCGGGCACCATCGAACCGGCCGAGGGCCCGGTGGACTTGGCGATCATCGCCGTTCCGCCCGCGCTGGTCGGCAAGGTGCTGGCCGACTGTCAGCGCCGCAACCTGGCGCGCTGGTACACCGACGTGGCCAGCGTGAAGGCCGGTCCGGGCAGTGAGGTGGCGGCGCTCGGTTGCGACACGGTCCACTACATCGGCAGTCACCCGATGGCCGGCCGCGAGCGCTCCGGCCCGCTGGCCGCCCGCGCCGACCTGTTCGAGGGCCGCCCCTGGGTGCTGACCCCGACCGCCGACACCGACACCGACACGCTCAACGCCGCGCTGGAGCTGGTCGCGCTCTGCGGTGCGATGCCGATCGTGATGGACGCGGCCCAGCACGACCGGGCCGTCGCGCTGGTCTCGCACGCCCCGCAGCTGGTGTCCTCGCTGGTCGCGGCCCGGCTGGAGCACGCCGACGAGACGGCGATAAGGCTCTCCGGCCAAGGCGTGCGCGACGTGACCCGGATCGCCGCCTCCAACCCCGGGATGTGGGTCGACATCCTGTCCGCCAACGCCGACGCGGTCGCGGACGTGCTGGAGGAGGTCGCCTCGGACCTCGGTGAGACCGTCACCGCGCTGCGCGCCCTGGCGGCGGTCGAGGAGGGCGAGCGCCGGGCCGGTGCCCAGGGCATCGAGGCGGTCATGCGGCGCGGCAACTCCGGGCAGGCCCGCATCCCCGGCAAGCACGGCGCGCCGCCCACCCGGTACGAGACGGTCGCGGTGGTGCTCGGCGACCAGCCGGGCGAGCTGGGCCGGCTGTTCGGAGAGGTCGGCGAGGCCGGGGTCAACATCGAGGACGTCGTCATCGAGCACTCGGACGGGAAGCAGGTCGGCTTCGTCCAGCTGGCGGTGGCGCCGACGGCGGTCAAGCGGCTCGCGGTGGCGCTGCGGGCGGGCGGGTGGAGCGTTCGCGACTGACGGTCGTCGGGGGATCGACGCCGGCCCGGGGGGCGGCGAGAGGAACAAGTGTGGGGGTTGGTGTGATCATCGATATTCCGCTCGGGGACGGGCAGGAACCGGGCGACGCGGCGGGACTGGAGGTCGTCGGGAACGACGGCTTCCTGGCGGCGGTGGTCGGCGGGGAGTTCGCCGTCCTCCACCGCAGCACGGGGACGTTGCTGGCGGCCGAGGGAGCGTCGGGACTGCCGGAGGGCGCGCCCGAACCGACCTGGAGCCTGCTGCTACGCGCAGCCCACCAGGCGTTCTGCGGACACCTGCCGCTGAGCCTGTCGCCGGACGTGCTCTGGTACGCGGTGGTGCACGAGGTCGCGGTGCACGTACGGCTGAACGCCGGGGCGTACGAGGGGCTGTTCACCTCGACTCCGGGGCAGAAGCGGACCATCGTGGTCCGGGACGACAGCCTGCTGGACGCCGATCCGGACTGGGCGCGGTCGATCAGGCTGGTGCGGGAGCCGCTGGCGGCGGCGATCGGGCCGGAGCTGGTGGAGCTGTTCCAGCCGACCTTCTCCACCACGACGCCGGACGACGTCTCGGCGGCGCTGGTGGCCCTGATGGACGTGGTCAGCCCGTACTACGAGTTCCTCTGGGTCTCGCTGTGCGGCATCCCGAGGATCCGGCTGGAGGGCACCGCCGAGGACTGGGCGCTGCTGGCCCGGCGGGTCGGGGAGCTGGCGCGGTGGTTCGAGCCGCTCGGGCCGTGGCTCGCGGAGCTGCGGCCGGTCGTGGCGGAGATCGCGGCGACGGCGTCGGGCGGGCCGGTGGACCAGGAGTTCTGGGGCTCGTTCTACAAGTGGCGCTCGGAGTCCGGGGGCCCCTACGTGTCCGGGTGGCTCACCGCCTTCTTCGCGCACACCCAGACCATGTCGGGGCCGCAGGCGCGGACGGACTTCCGCTGGCGGGACGGGCGGACGCGGTTCACCGAGAACGCCTTCCCGTCGCACGTGTCGAAGGTGCCCTTCGACTGGCAGACGCCGGCCGGGACCTCGACGATGGCCTTCGTCGGCGGGGTGCTCGGCATCGAGCGCGACGGGGAGTACGTACGGCCCAGGCTCGGGAACGCGGTGCTGCGGATCCTGCGGGCGGCGCCGGACCCGGCGGCCGAGCAGGCCCGGCTGGCCGCGGAGCAGCTGCCGGAGGGGTGGACGGTCGAGCGGGTGCGGGAGGTGACCGGGGTCGACTTCGCCCGGCTGCTGGAGACGGACCTGGAGGTGGTGCGGCGGCCCGAGGACGGCAGTCAGGCTGCGCTGCGGGCGGTGATCGAGCTCCATCCGCCGCTCTCCCTGATCAGGCTGGACGAGGAGTGGTGGACGGCACTGCTGATCCGCCACCGCGGTGAGGTCTGCCCGGAGTTGCGGCGGGGCCCCGATCTGGAGGCCGCGCTTCGGGGGCTGCACCGCTGGTGGTGAGCGGGGTGGGGGCGGGGTGCCGGTCGGGGTGGGACGGGGCTGGGACCGGGGTGGGACCGGGGTGGGACCGGGGTGGTGATCGCGGGGGATCGGGGTGTGGCGGCGGTCCATTAACCTTGAGGGAGACAAATCCCCGGCCGTCCGCCCGCGCAGGCGTCGGCTTCCATGCTCAGAGAGAGGTTCGCCCCCGTGGACACTGCCGACCGAGCGCACGCCCCGGTCGTCGTCGCCATCGACGGACCCTCCGGCTCCGGCAAGTCGACCGTCTCGCGGGCGGTCGCCGCCCGGCTGGGCCTGAGCTTCCTGGACACCGGCGCCATGTACCGGGCGATGACCTGGTGGATGCTGGCCAACGACGTCGACGTCGACGACGCGGAGGCGGTGGCCGTCGCGTGCGGCAAGCCGGTGATCGTGTCGGGGACTGACGCCGACGGCCCCACCATCACGGTGGACGGCCGGGACGTCTCCGGCCCGATCCGGGGCCCCGAGGTGACGGCGCAGGTCAGCGCCGTGGCCGCGGTGCCGGCGGTGCGCGCCCGGCTGGTGGAGCTGCAGCGCGGCTGCGCCGAGGTCGCCGAGCGCGGCATCGTCGCCGAGGGCCGGGACATGGGGACCGTGGTGTTCCCGGACGCCACCGTCAAGGTCTTCCTGACCGCCTCCGAGCGGGCCCGGGCCGAGCGCCGGGCGGCCGAGCTGCGCGCCAAGGGCGTGGACGAGGCGACCATCACCGCGATGGCCGCCGACCTCGCCCGCCGCGACGCCGCCGACTCCTCGCGCGAGACGGCTCCGCTGACCCAGGCCGCCGACGCGGTGCTGGTGGACACCAGTGAGCTCACCCTGGAGCAGGTGATCGACCGGATCACCGCGCTGGTGGAGGAGCGGGCCGGGCTGTCGTCGGTCTGACCGGTGGTCGAGCCGACCACCGGCTGACCACCGAATGGCGATCCGACCGCTGTGACGATCTGACCACTGAATCTGACCACTGAATGAACCGCGGGCCGTCGAGGTGCCGCGGAGGAAACCATCGCGCTGCCCCGAGCGGGGCAGGTACGCACGGCACGCCCCTGGGAAGGGCCGGGCCGGGAAACGGAACAGACGAACATGACCGCAGAGCACTCCGCCACCGGGCACGGTGAGCTGGACGCCGCCGAGTACGCCGAGTTCATGGCCCTCGCCGCCGAGGAAGGCTTCGACCTCGACGGCTTCGACGGTGTGGACGGCGCCGAGCACGTCCGGCTGCCGGTGCTGGCCGTCGTGGGCCGCCCGAATGTCGGCAAGTCGACCCTGGTGAACCGCATCATCGGCCGCCGTGAGGCCGTCGTCGAGGACAAGCCGGGCGTCACCCGCGACCGGGTCACCTACGAGGCCAGCTGGAACGGCCGTCGCTTCAAGGTGGTCGACACCGGAGGCTGGGAGATCGATGTCCTCGGCATCGACGCCATGGTGGCCGCGCAGGCCGAGCTGGGCATCGAGCAGGCCGACGCGGTGCTGTTCGTCGTCGACGCCACCGTCGGCGCCACCGACACCGACGAGGCCCTGATCAAGATCATCCGCCGGGCGGGCAAGCCGACCGTCCTGTGCGCCAACAAGGTCGACGGCCCGTCCACCGAGGCCGAGGCCGCCTACCTGTGGTCGCTGGGCCTCGGCGAGCCCTACCCCGTGTCGGCCCTCCACGGCCGCGGATCCGGCGACCTGCTGGACGCCGTCATGGACGCGCTGCCCGAGGCCCCGCCGCAGACCTTCGGCGACGCCGCCCCCGGCGGCCCGCGCCGGATCGCGCTGATCGGCCGGCCCAACGTCGGCAAGTCCAGCCTGCTGAACAAGGTCGCCGGCGAGGAGCGCGTCGTCGTCAACGAGCTGGCCGGCACCACCCGTGACCCGGTCGACGAGATGATCGAACTCGGCGGCAAGACCTGGAAGTTCGTGGACACCGCCGGTATCCGCCGCCGGGTCCACCTGACCGCCGGCGCCGACTTCTACGCCTCGCTGCGCACCGCCGCCGCGCTGGAGAAGGCCGAGGTCGCGGTCGTCCTGATCGACGCCAGCGAGACCCTCGCCGAGCAGGACACCCGGATCATCTCGATGGCCGTCGAGGCCGGGCGCGCCGTCGTCATCGCCTACAACAAGTGGGACCAGCTCGACGAGGAGCGCCGCTACTACCTGGAGCGCGAGATCGAGCGCGACCTCGTCCAGGTGCAGTGGGCCCCGCGCGTCAACGTCTCGGCCAAGACCGGCCGGCACATGGAGAAGCTCGTCCCGGCGATCGAGACCGCGCTGGAGGGCTGGGAGACCCGCATCCCGACCGCGCGCCTGAACGCCTTCCTCGGCGAGCTGGTGGCCGCCCACCCGCACCCGATCCGGGGCGGCAAGCAGCCGCGCATCCTGTTCGGCACCCAGGCGGGCATCCGTCCGCCGCGGTTCGTGCTGTTCGCCTCGGGCTTCCTGGAGGCGGGCTACCGGCGCTTCATCGAGCGCCGGCTGCGCGAGGAGTTCGGCTTCGTGGGAACGCCGATCTCGATCTCGGTGCGGGTGCGGGAGAAGCGCAACAAGAAGTAGTGGCGCGACGTAGTACGTCGTTGCCGGAGGGCCGTGGGGCTCCGTCACCGTGGTGGCGGGGCCCTTTCGGTTTTCCGGGTGTCAGTGGTGTTCGCCGGCGCGGCCAGGGGGGAGGGAGAGCATCTGGCGGTGGCGGCCGCCGGTGGACGGGGTGGCGACGAGGCCGGCGGCCGTACCGAGCGTCGGGGACGGGGCCGGAGGCGACGCGGGCACGGCGTGCGCGACCGGGCCGAGGTAGCCGGCCGCTACCCAGCCCTGGCCGTTGGTGAACTGGGCGCCGGGCGGCGCGGCCGGGGCCGTCTGGCCGAGGCCGTCGCTGGTGGGGGCGATGGGCTCCTGGCCGTTCCCCGGGTGGGCGTGCTGCTGCTGGGACGGCACGAACTGGGGGAGGCCGGGCGGCTGGCCCGCGTAGGTGTGGAAGGACTGCTGCTGCTGGGGCGGGTACGCGCGCTGCTCGCCGAGCGGCGGATAGCTGTCGCGGATCGCGAAGCCGGTGAACTTCAGGTCCTCCTCGCCCGTGCGGTCGCCCGGCAGGGCACGGAAGAGCCGTCGGTACTCGGAGTACAGCTCGTCGTAGATCGGGGTTGTCGAGTGCGGGTGCTCCGCGTCGTACGACGGGCGCATGCCCGGGATCGAGCGGGAGGCGGTGGCAGACCGGCCGGCGGGCGCGGAGACGTCGTAGCTGTACACGTAGGGGCCAACGAGTGAGAGGCGGTGGGGATGCGGGGGCGTTCGGCGTACGGGGCGGCCGGTGGGAGCGGGCGCGTGGGGGATGTGGCCCCGCCGTACCGGGGCCGTCGGGTACGGACCGGGCCCCGGACGGTGGCCGCTGCCAAAGGCCGGCAGCGGCCACCGTCCGGCGCTCCGGAGCGGCCGATCAGGTGCCGGCGAGCGGGAGGGAGGCGGCGACCACCTGGCCCAGCGCCACCGCCCGCTCCAGGGCCTGGCGCAGCAGGTCCTCGCGGGGCTGGCGACCGACCATGCCGGCCGGGACGGCGTACATGGTCACCTCGGACAGCTGGCTGGCCGCCATCCGCCAGGCGTCGGTCACCTGGAGCGGCTGGTGGGCCTGCCACCAGCCGGTGCTGCCGCCGGCTGCGGCGGGCTGCAGGATCGCGTGCAGCTTGCCCATGGCGACCAGGACCGACCAGCCGGACAGCTGGTCCGGGGTCTCGTCGAGGTCGCTGACCCGCTGGAAGCCGGCGTCCTGGAGGAGGTCGAGGAACTCGTCCTCGCCGGAGGTGCTGCCGGGGCGGCCCACCGGGCCGGTGGGCTCGACCACCAGCGAGGCGTGGCCCACCTTGCCGTGCAGGACGAGCCCGCAGGTGATGCCGAGGATGGCGGCCTGGCCGGGGACGGTCGGTTGGGTCGGGGAATCGGCCGGTCCGACCGGAGCGGCCGGGGCGGGGACGGTGAGGTTCGGGGCGGCGGCGGGCTGGGTCTGGCTGATGCTGCGGACGGCACCGGCCAGCTGCTCCTCGGCGACCGGGACCACCTGGGAGGGGACGCAGCGGGCGTGGGCGAAGGCGAGGACGGCCGTCTCGTCGCCTACGAACAGCACCGTGCTGGTGGGCTCCGCGTGGGTGTCGCCGGGGGTGCGGCAGGAAGTGCATTCGTAGCTGTCCGGGGCGCGGTCGCCGCCGAGCAGGCGGTCGGCCTCGTCGTCGCCGATCTCGGACCGGACCTCGTCGCTGACGTCGAGCATGCGCGGCACAGGGTCTCCTCGGATGGGTGCGGATGGGGTTCGGGGGCGGACACGGGGAGGTCGCCATGCCCAACGGGCCCTTGTGTCAGGCGTCACGGGTGCCTGACGAGGCTGACGGGAATTGCCCCGGATCCGACCGCGCCGCGTGTTCTCCTGGTCGCAATCTGTCGATGTCGGTATCGGGGCTGCCGGAACGAAGCCGTGAGGTGAGTCACGCCGCCTTGCGGTTTGATCAAGGAATCAATGGTCAAATTAGACATTTCGGGCAAAGATGTGTGGCTATTACCGCCGGTAACCCTTTGCTGAGCTGGGCAGACCGGTCGAGTTTTGGTTTCCCCGCCGACTGGCTCGTAGCTTCTTGGGCGGCGCAACGAGCGCCACCCGGGTTCACCCCCGACGCATAGCCCCCTGGTTCCCGCCGGGCAGGGCAGGTGCCCGCCGACGCGATCGCTCGAACAGGTCGCCGGTGAGCGGCTGGGTGGCCAGGGCGGCAGCGGCACGTCCGACACGTGCACGGCCGCCCGACGGACGCGGCAAGCAATCGCGGCCCTCTCCAGGGCCTGGTTCCGCATGCCCGCCCGGGGCTGTCGAGAGGAACCCCATGACTTTCCGTAACGAGAACGCCGCTTCCACCACCTTCACCGCCACCAAGCGCAACCGCGTGCGGATGGCTGTCGTGGCGGGCGCCGCTGTCGCGGCCCTGCCGGTGGCCGGCCTCGTCACGGCCACCTCGGCCTCCGCCGCCCCGGTCTCCACCTGGGACGCTGTCGCCCAGTGCGAGAGCGGCGGCAACTGGGCCATCAACACCGGCAACGGTTACTACGGCGGTCTGCAGTTCACCTCCAGCACCTGGGCCGCCTACGGCGGCACCGCCTACGCCGCGCAGGCCAACCAGGCCACCAAGGCGCAGCAGATCGCCGTCGCCGAGAAGGTCCTCGCCTCGCAGGGCCCGGGCGCCTGGCCGGTGTGCTCCGTCAAGGCGGGTCTGACCAAGGGTGGCGCCCCGGCCGCCGTCGACACCTCGGCGGGTTCCGGTGCCGCTGCCGCCAAGCCGGCGCAGACCCCGGCGCCGAAGGCGGCCGCTCCCAAGGCCGCCGCTCCCAAGGCCGAGGCCGCGCCGAAGGCCGCCGCCGCCAAGACCGACGTCGCTCCCAAGGCTGACACCGCGCCGAAGAAGGACGCCGCCAAGTCCTGGACCGGCTCCAACGACGCCAAGCCGGCCAAGGGCAGCTACACCGTCAAGTCCGGTGACACCCTGAGCGCCATCGCCGCCGCGCAGGGCCTGGACTGGCACGACCTGTACAAGAACAACGCCAAGGTCATCGGTGGCAACCCCGACCTGATCCTCCCGGGCCAGACCCTGAGCATCTGAGGTATCAGCCTCTCAGCCTCTTGGCCTCTCGGGCTTCTCGGCGACTTGGGTCGCTTGGGCTCTGCCGCTCGGGCTGTGACGGCCGCTCCTTCGCTGTTCGGGGGAGCGGCCGTCGGCGTTCTCGGCGTTCTCGGCGCGTCGGAGCCGGTGGGGGTGGGGGTGGGGGGGCTGTCTAGGGTCGGCCGCCGTGCCGGATCCGTGTGACGATCGCATTGGCCGTGCCGGGGGCGGGTCGGTCGCTGTCCGGGTGGGTCGCTGTCCGGGGGGCGGGGGCCGGGTGGTGGCGTGCGGGTGGTGCGGGAGGATGGTGGGGTGATCCAGGGCGAGCTGTTCGGTGACCTGCCTGCGGGCTCCACCGCCCGGGAGCGTTCGGAGCCCGCGCCCGGGGCCGTCCTGCTGCCCGGCTGGCTGGGCCTCGACGAGCAGCTGCGCCTGATCGCCGCCTGCCGGGAGTGGGCGCGACCGCCCGCCGGGCTGCACGCCGTGCGGATGCCGACGGGCGGGGCGATGTCGGTGCGGATGGTCAGCCTCGGCTGGCACTGGTATCCGTACGGGTACGCGCGGGTCGCCGAGGACGGCGCGCCGGTCAAGGCGTTCCCGCCGTTGCTCGCGGACCTGGCCCGGCGGGCGGTGGCGGACGCGTACGGGGAGCGGGCCGCGGAGATCGCGGGTGCGGTGGCGTACGAGCCGGACATCGCGATTGTCAACCACTACCCGCACGGTGCGAAGATGGGCCTCCACCAGGACCGCGACGAGCGGACGGACGCGCCGGTGGTCTCGCTGTCGCTCGGCGACAGCTGTGTGTTCCGGCTCGGGAACACCGAGACCAGGACCCGGCCGTGGACGGACCTGGAGCTGTGCAGCGGGGACCTACTGGTGTTCGGCGGGCCGAGCCGGTTCGCGTACCACGGGGTGGTGCGGACGGTGCCGGGGTCGGCGGATCCGGCGCTGGGACTGGTGGGGCGGCTCAACATCACCGTGCGGGAGTCGGGATTGGTGGGGTAGACGGCGGGTGGGCGGGGCCGGTGGTTCGGCGGCTCTGGTGCGGTTGCGGCTCCGTTGCGGCTCCGGGAACGCGTCAGCCGGGCGCTTGATCGATTGCTCGTTCGAGTGAATTGGTGGCTCGGGCTCGGTGAGCGGGAATGACCTGGGTCGCCGGAGAATTCGAGTGAGCTGGAGAATCAATCGAAGCCCTGAGAGGGAGCGTGCGCGTGGGTACCCCCGTCGACGACCTTGTGGATCTGCTCGACCTGGAGCAGATCGAGCTGAACATCTTCCGGGGCCGCAGCCCCGAGGAGGCGCTGCAGCGCACCTTCGGCGGCCAGGTCGCCGGCCAGGCGCTGGTCGCGGCGGGGCGGACGGTGGAGGGTGAGCGCCCCGTCCACTCGCTGCACGCGTACTTCCTGCGCCCCGGGGTGCCCGGCGTGCCGATCGTCTACCAGGTCGACCGGATCCGCGACGGCCGATCCTTCACCACCCGCCGGGTACTCGCCATCCAGGGTGGCCGGTCGATCTTCGCGCTCACCGCCGACTTCCACAGACCCGAGGAGGGTGGCATCGAGCACCAGTACCCGATGCCGGAGGTCCCCGCCCCCGAGGAACTGCCCAGCGCCCTGGAGGAGGTCGGCTCCCGGCTCGGCGAACTGCCCCCCTTCATCAGCCGCCGCCAGCCCTTCGACATCCGCTACGTCGACCGGCTGCGCTGGAGCAAGGACGAACTGGAGGGCGTCGAGGCGCGCAGCGGCGTGTGGCTGCGCACCAACGGCCCGCTGCCGGACGACCCGCTGATCCACGTCTGCGCCCTCACCTACGCCAGCGACATGACGCTGCTGGACGCTGTCCGCGCCCCCGTCGAGCCGCTGTGGGGCACCCGGCACTTCGACATGGCCTCGCTCGACCACGCGATGTGGTTCCACCAGCCGTTCCGGGCCGACGAGTGGCTGCTCTACCAGCAGGAGTCCCCGATAGCCCACGGCGCCCGTGGCCTCGCGCGCGGGCAGATATACGACCGGAACGGGCAGCTGGTGGTATCGGTGGTGCAAGAGGGCCTGTTCCGGCCGCTGAAGGGCTGAGCTGCTCGTGTGTTGCCGCCGTACCGCCGCCGCATTGCCGTCCCTTGCGACTTCCTTGCGGTCTCCTTGCGGTATCGGCGGCTCCCCCGGAACGGGGAATGATCCGTCCGGGCGAGCAGTGTTGTGGAGGATGACCGAAACGGACGGCTCGAACGGCGGGCCGTCCACGGACCGGACCGGGAGGGTTGACCGATGACTGCGACGGCGGCGGAGGACTGGAAGCACTGGAGCGACAGGCGGGCGGCATCGGTGAGCGCGCTGCACGGCCAGCTCGCACTCACCGGCACGCACTGGTTGGAGCCCGAGCCGACCGAGGTCCCGGGCCTGCCCGGACGATGGTGGGCCGACACCGAGGGCGTCCGGGTACGGGCCGCGGCGGCCGACGGCATCACCGTCGAGGGCGCCGACAGGCCGGTGGACGGCGAGGTGCTGTTGCGCCCGGACACCGACCCGGCCGCCGACACCGCCGTTCTCGGCGACCTACTGCTGGTCCCGATCGAGCGCGAGGGGGAGCTCGCCCTGCGGGTCTTCGACCCTGCCGCGCCCGGCCGGGCCGCCTTCATGGGGATCTCCGCCTACCCCTACGCGCCCGAATGGGCCGTACCCGCCGTCTACACCCCCTTCGACGACGCGGCGCAGTCGGTCGTGGTCCCGAACGCGGACGGCAAGGACCGCCCGTTGGCCGTCACCGGGAAGATCGAGTTCACGGTGGCCGGGGAGCACCGCACGCTGACCGTCAGCCTCGCCGGCGAGCGCCTCAGCGGCGTCATCGCGGACGCCACCAGTGGCGTCGACACCTACCGCTTCCGCTTCATCACCCTGCCGGCGCCGGACGACCAGGGCCGTACCGTCCTGGACTTCAACCGGGCCTACCTGCCGCCCTGCGCCTTCGCGGACCACTTCATCTGCCCGTTCCCCCCGCCGGGCAACCGGCTGGACTTCGCGGTGGAGGCGGGGGAGAAGCAGGTGCTGACGGGGTAGTCCGGCAGGGCGGCGGGGCCGGCCGTGGTGTCGGCCCCGGTGCGGAGCGCGTGAGGGGCGGGGCGGAGCATGGGGATCGTGTCGACCAATCATCCTGCCAATTCAGCCGCCGATCCCGCCCCGCCGTCAGCCCCGGTGCAGGCCGATGAGCCGCCCGCCCCAGGACTGACGGCGGAGCCCCGTCCCTGGTACCGGCGGGCCTTCGCCGATGTCAGTCCACTGCGCGAGCACCCCGACTACCGCCGGGTCTGGTTCGGGCAGGTGGTCTCCTCCATAGGCCAGCAGATGACGGCCGTGGCCGTCTCCGTCCAGGTCTACGACCTGACCGGCTCCGCCTTCGCGACCGGCCTGGTAGGCCTGTTCTCGTTCGTCCCGCTGGTCGCCTTCGGCCTCTACGGCGGCGCGATCGCCGACACCGTCGACCGGCGCAAGCTGGGCCTGATCGGTTCGGCCGGCCTCGCCGTCGTCTCCGCCGTCCTCGCGGCACAGGCCATCGCCGGGCTCGGCCTGGTCGCGGTCCTCTACGCGGCCGTCGCCGTCCAGGCCGGGTTCTTCGCGCTCGGCTCACCCGCGCGGTCCGCGATGATCCCCCGGCTGGTCCCCAGTCACCAGCTCCCGGCCGCGAACGCCCTGGCCACCGTCAGCATGAACCTCGGCCTCACCGTCGGCCCGATGCTCGGCGGCGTCCTGATCGGCGCCTACGGAGCCCAGGCCGCCTACCTGATCGACACCGTCGCCTTCACCGGCACCCTCTACGCGATGTGGCGCCTGCCCGCCATGCGGCCGCTCGGCGAACGCAAGGGCCGCGCCTCCGTCCTCGACGGGCTGCGCTTCCTGCGCGAGCAGCCCAACCTGCGCACCAGCTTCCTTGCCGACCTGGCCGCGATGATCTTCGGCCTGCCGCGCGCCCTCTTCCCGGCGATCGCCGTCACCTTCTACGGCGGCGACGCCCGCACCGTCGGCCTGCTGGTGGCCGCCCCCGCCGTCGGCGCCCTCATCGGCGCGCTGTTCTCCGGCTGGATCAGCCGGGTCCACCGCCAGGGCGCCGCCGTCCTCGCCGCCGTCTCTGCCTGGGGCCTCGCCATCGCCGCCTTCGGCGCGCTCCACAACCTCTGGCTCGGCCTCCTGCTGCTCGCGGTGGCCGGCTGCGCGGACACCGTCAGCATGATCTTCCGCAACACGATGATGCAGGTCGCCGCCCCCGACGAGATGCGCGGCCGCCTCCAGGGCATCTTCACCGTCGTCGTCGCGGGCGGCCCCCGCCTCGGCGACTTCGAGTCCGGCGCCGTCGCAGCCCTCACCAACCCCGCCACCTCCGTGATCACCGGCGGTCTAGCCTGCGTCGCCGCTGTCCTCCTCCTCGCCGCCCGCCGTCCCGCCTTCCTCACCTACGACGCCCGCCACCCGACCCCCTGACCACCTCACCCCAAACCTGGCAGCGAGCACCCCCCGACGTGCTGTATTGTTTTCCACGTCGCCGGGACAACCGGAGACAAGGTCGAAAAGCCAACCGGCAGAGCCCCCCAGGCCCGGCCGCACGGCACGAGACCACGGGACGTGGCGCAGCTTGGTAGCGCACTTGACTGGGGGTCAAGGGGTCGCAGGTTCAAATCCTGTCGTCCCGACCAGCGTTTTCGCAGGTCGGAGGCCGTTTTCGCAGTAATGCGGAAACGGCCTTGATGCGTTTTCGAGGCCTTGTGAGTGCATGGTGATATCGGGGATCTGAGATGGATCTTCTCGCTCTCCGGGCGTAGGCATCAACGTGCCTTCTATGTCGGAATCTTGTCCGTGGCGCGTTGCCTGGGGCTTCGGGGTGCGTGAGTCTCGGGTGGGGGAGCCGGACGGGAGTGGGCACCGGCTGGTCGGCGGTGGTGAGGGCGCGGTCGATGGTGTCGACGGCGTCGTGCGCGGCCTGGGTGGTGAGGTGGCCGTAGATGTTGGCGGTGGTGGACAGCGTGGCGTGCCGGAGCGTCTTGGAGACGACGGTGAGGGGCACGCCGGCGGTGATGGAGATGGTGGCGGCGAGGTGGCGTAGGTCGTGGATGGTGGTGCGGGGGACGCCGAACTCGCGGCAGAGCTGGTGGAAGTGGTTGAGGACGTATTCGGGGTGGAGGGGGCGTCCGTCAGGGCGGTGGAAGACGAAGCCGCCGCGGATCGACCGGGTGGGTGAGGGGCTCTTGTCCTCGGCCCGGTGGCGCAGGGCGACGGCGACGCGTGGGGAGATGGCGACCCAGCCCTTGCTGCTCCGGGTCTTCGGTGCGGTGATGATCAGGTGGTTGTTGTCGACGGCGGAGAGCGTGTAGCGGATGTAGAGGACACGCTCGGGCAGGTGGACGTCGTTCCAGTGCAGGGCGAGGGCTTCTCCTTTGCGGATGCCGGTGCCGATGAGGACCTCGATGAGGTCGGCGAAGGCGGGATCGGCGGCGCGGCAACAGTGCAGGAAGTGGATGGCGTCCTGGACGGTCCAGATCTGACGTTCGGCTGCGGCGGGCCGCGGGATGACGGTCGGGCGTGCCGGGTTGTAGGGGAGCCGGTGGTGTCGGACGGCGTCGCCGAGGGCGCTGGAGAGCGTGGCGAGGCAGCGGTGGACGGTCACTTTGCCGCGTCCGGCGTCGAGTTGGGTGTGGACGAAGGCGGCGATGTGCGAGTAGCCGAGATCGTCGAGCCTGACCTGACCGAAGGCGGGGATCAGGTCGTTGGTGACGTAATCGCGGTAGCGGACGTAGGTGGTGGGCTTGAGGGTGAGCTTCTTGTCCTTGAGCCAGGAGGTGAGGTAGTCGGTGATGGTCTGGTTGGGGTCGGCGTTGAAGCCGCCGGCCTGCCCTTCGATCATCCGGCGCAGGGCGGTTCGGGCGGCTTCGGCGGTGGGGTAGCCGCCGCGGCGGACGATGTTGCGGTGCCGGCCGGGGGAGGGGAGGTCGAGAGAGAAGGTCCAGGTGCCGTGATCGGGCTCGGTGGCGAGCTTGGGGCAGCTGGCCCCGAGCTGCTTGCCACCCAGGTCGCGGCAGCCGCACCGGCGGAAGACGTGCCCGGTGTGGGCTGCGGAGCGCATGGTGATCGCCCCCAAAGGGGTTCGTGTGAAATTGCCACGCTCATGCTCCCGCGCTGCGGATCGAAGGTCGAGCAACGCCGCACTCACCCCGCTCTCACCGGGGCACCAAAACCTGCTCTGACCTGGGACGATCCCTTGTCGTGGCGACAAGTGCGAGGGCGTGAACGACCACATGAAGACCAGACGCGGCTATCGGGTGACTGACACCACCGCATGTGCGTACGGTGGATAGAGCGACTGTACGGACCCCTTCTCTTGGGGGTGGCAATGAATGCCTTGGATTTCGATAGCGTGGAGCTCGATACGCTGAAGCAATTCGCTGATCAATCCGATGACTCGCTCGGAATTCTGGTTGGCGCCGACGCATCGATTGCTGCATGGCTGCCGACGTGGCCTGTGGGGTTCCAGAACTCGGCCGCCGGTGCTGACCAGCCGTTCTATGCCGTCATCTCGTATTCGTTGATGAGGCCTCCGAGTACGGGTCGGCGCCTGATCCGCTCTTGAGTGAGGTCTCGGCGTGGAGATCAGCTGGCCGATCACGGAGAAGCCCTTGATGCGCAGTGTTCTCACCATGCCCGGCATCATGCCAAGCGCTGGCGACATCACTGCCACAGGGCTGGGAGACCCGGTGCTGTTCGGAAGTTGATCTGTTCCATGGGTGTGGCACCGCCCATGGCGGTGCCACACCCCGGGGTGCCTATTCGTCGTCCTCGTCGTCCTCGGACTCGGCAGTCCACCACAGGTCGATCAGGTAGGTCTCCAGAGTCTCGTGGTGGGCCGCGAAGGCGGCCTCCGAGTGGAGTTGGCCTTCGGGCGTAGCGAGTTGGGCGCGCAGGCTGCTCTGCTGGTCCTCGGCAGCCTGGCGTCCCCTCCAGGAGATGCGTCCTTCGTAGACTCCCGGGCGCGGCAGCTGGAAATCGCCGGCGATCTCGGGTGAGAACGCGCGGATGACCACGCATCCCGTCGGCGTCTCGAGTTCCACCTCGCGTTCGCCCTCGGCTCCCCAATCTCTGTCGGCCGGAGTCGGGCCGTCCCACACGCGAACTACGATCTCGGCAGGGGCAGTGCCCTGAAGACTGTGGACGTAGATCTGAGTGCCGGTCCCGGCGACCACGTCTCGTCGGCTCTTGACGAGGGCTTCGTCGCTCGGGACGGTGGCATCGGAGTCGTATACCACGATCTTGCCGTTGTCGGGCCAGGCTTCGGTGCGGAACTCGAAGAGGACGGGCACCACTTTCTCCTTGCTGCTCTGAGCAGTGTTCGCCTACGGGATGATCTTCACGTAGAAGGGGTCGTTGTCCAAGAGCCGGTTGACGGAGTAGACCTCCCCGATCATGTTGCCGCCCTTGCCGTTGTCATCGCCGTCTATGAGGCGTGCGGAGTACCGGTTCACGGCATTGCCTGAGCTGTCCTTGCTGTTTGCGCCTTCGTAGGTGGAGGCGAAGGGGTACTCGTCGCACTCCAGACCGGACTTCGTGTAGTCGCCCCAGATGTCTTCGCAGGTCTTGATAGCGGCGGCACGATTCTTCTTCTGTGCTTCGCGGTCGACGAGGCGGTGCAGGGGCTCCTTCGCCCCGGGGATGGTCTTGCCGTTGAACGAGGGGAAGGTGCGTTCGGGGTTGTTCTGCGCGTCCGCTATATGCCGTGCGCTCTCCCGGACTGCGGGGTCGGAGAGTTTCATGACGAGTTCGACCCGGGCGTTCGTGAAGACGGTGCCCTTGTGCTTGCCCGCGATGGGGCCGGCGTAGTCGAAGCGGACGTTGGACTTGGCGGCGCCGAAGTCCGACCAGGGGATGTTCGGCGCGCTCGGCGATGTGACGCCCATCGAGAGCATCATGTCAGCGTTGACGATCTGCTGGTCGCCTTGGTCGTACAGCGGGCCGTTGTCCGGGGACGTGTAGGTGAGGGTCCACAGAGGCTGCTGCTTCCAGGAGCCGATGGGTTCGACTCGGCTCTGCTTGGCGGGCTTGGTCACGCTGCCGGGGCCCTGGCCGCCGACGTTGACGTCCTGGCTGATGGTCCACTTCGAGGAGTCCTCACCAGGAACGGGTTCGTCGATGATGTCCTTCACGCTGACGACGTAGTCCACCTTGCGCTGCCCGTCATAGGCGAAACCGAGGACCCAGGCGTCGAACCGAAGCCTTCCGATCATCACGGACCCGTCTTTGGTCCGCAGTGCCAGGTCGTAGTGGCGGTGCACACAGGTTTCGAAACGGTTCTTGATCCAACCCGTGGGCGAGTCCGCCTCAGGGTGCTTCGCGCACTCCTCGTCGAGTCCCGGGTCATCGGCCAACGCGCCCGCGGCTGCCGGTGTGGGTGCGGCGTCGACTGTTCCGGTCTGCGTCCCAGCGCTGTTCCCGTGTGAGCGGGCAATCGAGTTGAACCGTGCCAGCTGGTCTACGGGGACGGATGAAGTAGGCACGAAGCCCGAGGTATCAGGGTCTTGAACGGCGACGGCCGGACTGGCGGAGAGGGTGCCGGCGGCGAGCAGGGCGGCGCAGGCGGTGGCGCTCGCGGCCCGCAGGAGCCGGCGGATGGCTCGCGCGTTCACGATGGAACTCCTTGGTGTGGGGTGTGATTGGTGATCGGTCCGGACTGTGGGCGTCGCAAGGTGGCTTGGAGTGGGGCGCTTGGCCGTCACCGCGAGCACGCCGAACCCCAGCAGGCGTCGACGATGTCGCCTGTGCTCTGGGTGTAGGTCACGGCGAGGCCCACGCTCTGGGGGCCGGCCTGCTGCCGGCCGCGGTTCGGCGCATCGGATGTGATCACCCACAGCGGGGTGTCGGCGTCCCACCGTGCGGCCCTGCGGCGCCCGCTGGAGTCGTCGGCAACGGTTCCCGCGCTCACCCGCAGCGAGTCCACCGGGACGCCGAACTCGGCGGCGGTACGCAGCTTGAGGTCGTCGACGTTCACGTCGGTGGTCAGGGCGGGGGGCACGTGGTCGCCCTTGCGTCGCAGTGCCGTGGGGGGCTGGTCGGCGTTGCACTGTTTGGCGGTGCGCAGGCAGTCCGCGAGGCCGGGCACCGTGGTCAGGCAGGCGTCGGGGGTGTTCTGGAGGCAGGTGTGGAGCGTTTCCTGGTCGACGCCGTTGAACACAGTCGGCCGTTCGAGTGCGGGAGTTGCCAGGCTGCGTGCCGAGACGGGGGCGATGGGAGCGGGTGTGGCCAGCGGTTTGCCGGCGCTCCAGGAGGCCGTTCCGGGAGGGGACGGCAGAGGCTGCGTATTGGTCTTCTGCTGGGCGGTGAAGCAGTACGGCGCGGTGTAGGGGGTGTTGCTGCCGGGGCGCGGGTCGCCGCACTTGCCGAGTCCGAGCTGGGTGGCGGTGTTGGCGGGAGCGAAGCGTGCCCAGACCTTGTTCTCGTCCATCCACAGGGCGCGGTCCTCGAAGACCGGCACGTCCACGTGCTCGGGGTGGTTGACCTCCAGGCCGACGTCGATCCGGTTCCCCTCGGAGGCCCGGGAGACGGGTTTCTGTCCGGTGGTGGTGCCGACCGAGTTGAAGTCGTAGAACACCTCCCACTGGTCACCGTTGTCCTGGCGTTGGAGGAGGTAGCTGTGGTTCCTGCCATCCGCCTGGTTCGGGCCGACGCCGACGTTGACGGCCGTCTCCCGGCCGCCGCCCTGGTCGGGCACTTCCTCCCAGTGCGGTGCGTAACTGGCGCTCTGGGCGTCGGTCTTCTGCGCGTACAGGCCTATTCGCACCGTGGCGGACGAGGCGATGTCCGGTGTGACGGTCAGATAGTTCGCCGCCCCGACCATGATGTTGGGGTTGTTGCTGGAGTCGAAAGTGATCGGCAGGTTGCGCCAGGTGGCGAACGCGCCTCGGATCGGCTGGCCTGCGTTGGCGCAGAGCATCGCCCACTGGGTGATCCTCGCGCTGTACATCCCGGTGCAGTCCCGCGTCGGTGCCTGCGCCGACGCGGTGGGCGCTGCGGACAGTACGGCTGCGACGGTGCCGGCCCATACTCCGGCAGCCATCAAGGCGCGCCTGGTTCGTGGTGTCACGGGTCCCCCTCCAAAGTCCTGAGACATTGGGACGGACACTAACAGTCATGTCTGTGACAAGTGTGACCGTATGAGTTAAAGCGATGGCTTTCGGCCAGCCGGCGGCAGTCGTGACGGTGATGGCGGCGCAGAGTTTGCCTAGCACCTCATACGCCCTGTTCAGGCGGCATCTTGGTACACGTGGAGGAGGCCGCCGAGTCGGTCGGTTCGGCGTATGTCGAGGCGAGCGATTTGCTCCGGGTCGTTGATTGGCTGGGGTAGCGCACGGATAGGGTGGGCGTTCGCGATGCCTTGGTGTGGCCTGTGGGTGTTGTAGAACTTCCAAACTCCCGCAGGGCGTGGAGTAGATGCCGCTCGTTCCAGATCAGGGTTCGGTCCAGCAGCTCTCGGCGGCAGGTCTGCACCCAGCGCTCCATGAGGGAGTTCATGCGTGGGATCCGGACACCGCTGAGCACGACCTGGATCCCCGCGTCAGCGAGGACGCGTCGAACAGCTCGGAGGACTTTCCGTCCCGGTTGCGGATCAGGAACCGCGCCCTACAACTGGCGTCCTCGAGGTCCATGGCGGGGTTCTTCGCGGCTTGTGCCACTCAGGATGCGGTCGGATGAGCGGTTGCGCCCAGGATCCGGATCCGGCGGTTGGCGCCCTGGTATTGCGCCTGGCCTCGGAGAGTCGATCCCGATCAGGCTGGCGGAGAGGCTACGCGTGTGTGGCATGCGTCAATGCGTCGGGCGCTCATCCGGCGCCCGGAACGACTGGGTGCTCAGCTTGGAACGCCAGCCTGCGTTCGGCATCCTGCGCGATGTGGTCGAGAACATCATCGAGTGCCACGAACGCCTCCCAGGGCCGCTGGTGGTCGGCTTCGGAGAGGCGCTCGATGAGTAGTTGTTCGAGATCGGTGACGCGCTTGCCCTTCCAGACTTTGTCGGCGACGCTCACCAGCAGGTCGTCGGTGCTGATGCTGGGGTCGTTCCATGATGCGTGGTTGCGGGCGAATCGGGTGAGTTCCTCGGTGACTCCCCGGGCGATCAGCAGGTCGTGGCCAGCCTGCTCGTGTTCGGAGCCGGGCCGGGAAAGCTCCTCGGGGTGCAGGACTTTTCCGATGTCGTGGGTGGCGGCGCCGAAGAGGACGGCGTGCCGGTCGAAAGTCCAGCTGGGGGTAGTGCTGTTCGGCCCAGTCGACCAGTTGGTGGGCGACATTGTGGACGGCGCGCAGATGGGCCGCGAGCCTGGGTGGGGCGTGCAACTCTTCGAGGAGGACGGCGACCTGGCGCGGGAGCGGTCGCAGTACGGGGTCGCCGGGCAGGGTGAGGGCTCGGTGCAGTGCATTGGGGGTCATTCGGGACACGGTGGGCCTCACATGTCCGACCTTGCTGCAAGGGTGGATGGTCATGGACGTCGACGGGTTCTGGAATGTGGTCGGGGCAGCGCGGGCCGAAAGCAGCGGCTCGCATGGTATAGCGTTCGCCGAGGCATTGGTGGACCAGCTGGCGAGGCTCCCGCAGGAGGAGATCCTCGCCTATCAGGAGCGATTCGACGAGGTGCACGGCGCCGTGTACCGCTGGGACGTGTGGGCCGCTGCCTATCTCATCGGGGGAGGCTGCTCGGACGACGGTTTCATGGATTTCCGGGCCGGTCTGATCGCTCTCGGGCGGGAGTGGTACGAGCTGGCAGCTGCCCATCCGGATGCTCTGGCGGGCCACCCCGCCGTGATCGACGCTGCCGCCCGGGGCGACGACTACGTGATCTTCGATGAGGACGTGAACTACGCGGCCGGCTACGCGTTCGAGCGCCTCACGGGTGACACCGATGCCTTTCACGAGGAATGGAAGTGCCGTCGGGCCGGGCGGGACCTGGATCCGGCGCTGGAGTCCGACACGGGTGAGGACTTCGACTTCGACGACGATGGCGAGATGCATCGTCGCCTTCCCCGTCTTGCTGCCCTTTACCTCGGCGCGGCCGCCGGCTGAGACGTGTCAGCGCCTCGAAGGGCGTCGCTACCCGGATGGGGCCGCTGTCCCGGTTGGTCGCCGATGTCCCTTGCGCGGCGGCCTGCCGGAGACCGTGCGGGTTGTCACTGGGGTCCGCTTGGATGATCGGCATGACCGTCAACGATGTCGCCCGTTTGCTGCCTGATCCCGACATCCTGCGGGACCACTGCCGTGCCTTGGCGATGCTGGATGCGATCCTCAGCCCCGATTGGTCCTCGCGCTACTTCTCATTCGACGCGCGGTGGTCGCAGATGGAGGAGATGGCGTCGATGCGCAACGGTTCGGGGGATGAGTACTCGATCGTCTTCGCTTCGGCCGGCGTGTACGTCAGGGGCTTTGACCACGAGTCGCCGATGAGCCCCTACATTGAGGACGGAGTGTGGCCCGGCGTGGTGGACTCTGTTCCCGAACAGTTCCGGTCCTGCGTGGAGGAACCCGCGTTCAACGACGACGGCGTACCGACGGTGACGGCCTGTCTGTGGCGTAGGGCGACTGATGCGAGTTGGCAGACAGGGGAGATCGACTTCCCGGAGGGTTATGTCGACCCCGACGGGGCTGACTGGTTGTTCCGGCTCCTCGCCGACCGATCTCCGGAGGCGTACGCGAGCTTCGCCGTCGACTACTACGAGGTACCAGTCGACCTGGATACCGTCCGGCGCATCTGTGCTCTGAGGCCGCTCACCGATGACGTGGTCCGTGCCCTCAACGCCGAGATGACCCTCGCGGACCTCGCCGAGGACATTGCCGAGATCGGCTACCCCACGACGTAGGGAAATTGACCGGATGAGTAATCCGCTGCGAAGGCGGTGTGCGCCGAGCTCTCTGCCGTCCCGCGCGACTGGGAGCACAGTTACGGGATGCGCGTCATGGCCGTCGGCTTCCGATATCTCAGCGCCCTGCTCCTCCGGCCACTTTGCCGGCAGCAATGCGCATGGCTGCAGAACACCTCGCGTTCCGCCCGGACAACGTCGACGGCTCAGTTCATGAGCTCGCCGAATACGCGAAACGGCTGACCAGTGCGCGCTCCTGGACCTTCTCGTGAGACTGAGGGCCGTTCTCCCGCGCCGAACTATTAGTGGGTGATGCGTTGCCCGGCTGCCGTGAAAGCGTGGTGCTCACAGGGGTGAGCGAGTTCTAGAATGTGACCGTGAGGCAAGTCACTCTCGAAGCCCAGGTCGTCAGGTGCCTCTCACACGCCTCTCACGGACTGGGCGTCATGAGGTGTCATTGGGCGTCATGCGTGGTGGACGAGGTAGGCCCTGACCTGCGGGTTCTGGACTGAGCGGACGGACCGTCACGCCCTTTCGACCGCTGGGGGTCAAGGGGTCGCAGGTTCAAATCCTGTCGTCCCGACTGGAGTTCAACTCCATAGTCGCAGGTCAGAGGCCGTTTTCTCGTTCGCGAGGAAGCGGCCTTCGGCGTGCTCTGGAGCCTGCCTCTCGCATTCGTCTCACGGTTTCCACGGTTCATTGGTGGCACTGAGGGCTGCGCGGGTCGTTAGGTGGCGACCATATGCGCCGCTTCAGGCCTTATGTCGGATTTATCGATCACTGCTATGGGTGCGATGGTTGCTCGCCGTGATCGCATCTTCTGGCCGGAGGGTTCGCACTTGACGTATCTGCCGTCGGTCAAGTGCGCGCCGACAGGTCCAGTTGCTGCCCGAGGGTCGGGTGGGTCGAGCGACGATGAGGCAGCCGCAGCCGCAGCCGCCTTCGTTGAAGATGTAGGCGACGTAGGGGGCGGGCAAGGGCTCCTGGCGTGGCGTCAGGAATCGATCGCCATCTCCATCGAACGGGAATCGGCGGGGAGATGTCCGGGCGCGGTGGTTCGCCACGAGACGTTCCAGCCGGCACGCGGCCCTGGAGAACAGACCAGGTCGCTTTGTAGCATTTCTCTTCCTCGTGCTCGCTGGATGACCTGAACGTGACGGTCTCTCGCGGCTACGAGGCCGCCTGTCGGCCCTCGTACCGGCCGTGCCACCTCGCGGCTAGGTCTCCGCGCGCCGAGCGAGAACCACCGCTGAGTCGCGCCCTCACTGGACGGCGAAGCGGAGGGCTGAAGGCTCTTACACGGCCCAGTTGCGTACAGCTACGATGGCGCTCTTGTGAGTGAGGGGGGCGGGTGAATTTCGAGCAGCGGATGTACGCCCGCCTGAAGTTCCTTGACCTGATGGCGGACCTGACCGGAGCCGCCTTTGAGGAGTTCTTCCACAAGGTCATGCTGGCGCGTCACCCGGACTTCCTGGACGTCCGAACCCACGGGAAGCTCGGGGACCAGGGAGCTGACGGGCTGATGCTGCACTCAGACAGTCTCTTCGCCTGTTACGGGCCGCACTCAGTCAGTGCGAAGGATGTGAAGGACAAGTTCACGAGCGATCTGGCCAGCGCTTGCCGGCAGCGGCCTGGCCAGTTCCGCACTTTTGTCTTCGTTCACAACGACCGGCGCGGCATACATCCCGAGGTCGCGACTCTCATTGTTCAGGCCAAGCAGGCCAACCCTGACTTGAGATTCGCGCAGATGGGCAGCCGGAGCCTGTGGCAGGAACTGATGCAGCTTGACGTGGCTCTGGCCGAGGACGTGCTCGGATGCGAGATACCGGTGAAGCCGACGACGTACGGCGTCGGAATGGAGGACCTCGCACCACTTCTGGGGCAGCTCAAAGAACTACGTACCGCTGCCGACCCGCTCATGGACCTGCCGCAGGTCCGCGCGGACAAGCTCGACTTCAACTGCCTCGAAGGGGAGTCCCGCGAAGACCTCCTTCGCGGCATGCGGCACGTCCACTTGGTCGAAGCCTTCTACGACGGTGGCCTCCGCGCACTGGAACAGGATGAGGTAGCCCGCGGCTTCCGCATCTACTACGAGCAGGTGCGCCAGGACTACCCCGACCCCGAAGACATCCTGTGGCAGTTGCAGAGGTACGTCCTGGGCAGCGAGAGCCAGCGCCCTCGAGTCCACCGGGCAGCATGGGTCGTCCTTGCGCACTTCTTCTTCCGCTGCGACATCTTCGAAGCACCGCCCGCCGACTGGAACTCGGCCGAGCTGGCAGGAGCCTGGACGTGATCACCCCTACCAAGGGCATCGCCCCCGAACGATGCCTCCTCGCGGTTGGTGCCCAGATCCTCCTCCAACTGGACGAGCCCCGAACTGTCAGCCAGACCTGGGCTCGGCTCAAGGCATGGCGCAGTGAGAAGAGTCACCACTCCCCGCTATCGTTCGGCTGGTTCGTGCTGACCTTGGACGTGCTGTACGGAATGGGTGCGTTGGAGCTGCGCCACGACCTTCTCGTCGCTAGGAGTGCAGATGCTGCGTCGGCTGAGCGCTGACGATGCCAGGTTCAAGACGGTCGCCTTCGGCGCTGGCTGTTGGACCCGGATGTGGCGGGTGTGTCTGACGGGTTGTTCTCGGTCGACGGCGCGACGAATGTCCCGCTCACGGAGTGGAATCAGCTCATCGACCGTCACCTGTTCGGGATGCGATCGGATCATCCCGGTGTGAGCGGGCGGACACTGCTGTCGTACCTGGTGCGCCGCGTCTCCGCACACGGGTTCAACGAGGCGGGAAAGACGTTCGCCCAGCAATCCGCAGCCGATGCCACGACCAACCTCGCGTATCTCCTGGGTCTCGACTGGCGGCTCGCTGACGGGTATCGGCAACTGGCAGCCCGCGAGGCAACCCGCAAACAGCTCCGTAAAGCCGTCAACGATCCTGTGTGGGGGCGGATCGTCGGGTCCACCGCCGAGCTGCGTGGGCAGATCGCGCTGGCGGAGGCCCAGGTAGCGCGGTTGCGCGAACAGATCCAGGCATTCCAGGTCGTTCCGGAGTACGAGCACCTGAAGGAGCAAGCGGACGCACTGACCCGGCGCATCAAGCAGCTCGCGCAGGACGACGTCATCGACCAGCTCAATCTGGAAGAGCTGCAGCAGGCTGTCACAGAGACCGCGGACGTTGACATCGAATATCTCCAGCCGGTTTACCGTGAGCTCGGGATCGTCCTTCCGGATCAAGTACGCCGCAGGTTCGACGAGGTTGAGACGTTCCACCAGTCCATCGTCCGCAACCGCCGTCGCTTCCTCGACGCCGAGATTGACCAATTGTCCCAGCGCCTCGCGGAGCGGCGCGCAGAACGCGCGCGCCTCGGCGATGAACAGGCCAGACTACTGCGCCAACTCGCCGAGGGCGGCGCCTTGGAGGCGCTGACCGCCCTACAGCAGGCCATGGCACGCGAGGAGGCTGCCCTGGGCGCGCTGCGACACCGCTACGACGCCGCGCAAACCCTGGAGGCTAGCTCCCGGCAGATCACCGCCAAACGAATCGAGCTGCAACAGGAACTGGACGCGGACATCGACGAGCGAAGCGAGCAAACCCGCGAGGCTACGCTGCTGTTCTCCCGTTTCGCGCAGGCGCTCTACGGCACACGCGAGGCATTCCTCGCGATCGAGGCCGGCCGCCACAGCCTGAATGTCACCCCACGCATCGACAGCGACGGCAGCCGCGGCATCGGAAACATGGTCATCTTCTGTTTCGACCTCACCCTGGCTGTTCTCGCTCATCGCCATGGACGCGGACCCGACTTCCTGATCCACGACAGCCACCTTTACGACGGCGTCGACGCCCGGCAGGTAAAGGCTGCACTCGAACTCGCTGCGCAAGTGACCCGAGAGGAGAACATGCAGCACATCGTCACTCTCAACACGGACGATCTGGCAAAGGCCACCAATCTCGGTTTCGACGCCGTCCCATACACCAACGGCACCCTCCTTACTGACGAGCACGAGACCGGAGGGTTGTTCGGATTCCGTTTCTGAAGGCCCCGCCGCGAGCGGCAGCACTGCCTTAGGACACACACTGGGCCATCCGAAGGGCTGACCAGGAGCGACATCTGGACTTCGCAGCGGCCGTGACCGCGCCGCTGGACGGCTCAAGGGGGTGTTGCCTGCACCACCTTTCCGGGTTCCGCCGTCACGCGGGGACGGAAGGCGCGGAAGCGGAAGCGCGGGGACGGAAAACGCCGAGGCCCTCCCACGGGGGTGGGGAGGGCCTCGGCGTCTGGGGCGGGTGGGGTGGTCACTTCACCCGGGAACAGCAGGAGC
Organism: Kitasatospora sp. NPDC004669; assembly: GCF_040609455.1. Classification (NCBI taxonomy): domain Bacteria; kingdom Bacillati; phylum Actinomycetota; class Actinomycetes; order Kitasatosporales; family Streptomycetaceae; genus Kitasatospora; species Kitasatospora sp. NPDC004669. The sequence goes on along the minus strand of NZ_JBEXKB010000025.1, from coordinate 55,926 downwards.
TGGTGGTGCTGGAGCAGGTGCCGTTGAGAACCTCGGTGGCGTCCGCGTAGTCGGTGATCTCGAAGGTGTCCGACTCCAGCTCCAGGATCTCCTGGGCCAGGGTGGCGAGGGCGTCGTCCTTGGCGGTGTTCATGGGAGCTCCTTGGTCGGTGGCGGGCGGCTGGGGGTCTTACTTCTTGCCGGCGCAGCAGGAGCTGGTGGTGCTGGAGCAGGTGGAGCCGTTCATCGCCTCGGCGGCGTCGGCGTAGTCGGTGATCTCGAAGGTGTCCGACTCCAGCTCCAGGATCTCCTGGGTCAGGGTGGCGAGGGTGTTGGTGTCGGTGGCCTTGTCCATGGTCTTCTCCTGTGTGAGGTAAGGGTTTCGTGGTCTCGGCGGGCGTTCGGTTCCTCCCGCTGAACTCATTTCTAGTGCGGCGCACTGACCGAACCGCTGTCACTCCGCTGGCACTTCACTGACGGCCGGTGTCCCAGCGGAAGCGGCGGACGGCGACGACGGCGCCGGCAACGCCCCAGGCGGCGAGGACGCCGAGGTGTTGCCACTGGAAGCCGGTGTGCTGGGCGAACGGGCCGAGCAGGGCCTGGTTGAAGGGCTGCATGGGGAGCACGCCGGCGACGGTGTTGATGACGTCGGAGTGGATCGGGAAGTAGTTGCCGGAGACGAACAGCAGGGGGAACTGGACGAACTGGACGACGGCCGAGGCCGCGTCGGAGTTGCTGATCAGCGAGGCGAGGCCGACGCCGAGGGCGCAGAAGCACACGGCGCCCAGGACGAGCGTGACGACGACGGCCGCCCAGTGGGTGGGCAGGGGCACCCCGAACAGGGAGCCGGTGCCGACGATCAGGGCGACGTCGATGGCGCTGACCGTCACGCAGTGCACCAGCAGGCCGGCGAAGTACGTCGCCGCCGACACGGGGGTGGCGTGGACGCGCTTGAGCACGCCGCTCTGGCGCCGGATGGACAGGGTGATCGCGAGCTGGGCGTAGCAGGAGCCGAGCACCGAGAGCGCGGCGACGCTCGGGGTGAAGTACTGCAGGCCGGAGAGCCCGTAGAAGAAGTCGTCCCCGGCGCTGCCGCCGAAGATCAGTCCGAAGATGAGGATGGTGGTGACGGGCAGGGCGAAGGTGAAAAACACCGACTGTGGGTTGCGCCAGAAGGAGAGCTGCTCGTAGCGGATCTGGTGCAGCAGCAGGGTAGTCCGGCTGCGGTGGGCGGCGCGGGTTCCGGTGGCGGTGGTGGCGGGCGCCGCAGTGGTAGCGGTGGTCATGGCTGGCTCCGGGTGGTCGGCTGGGGGGCGGGGGGCGGGGTCGGTTGGTCGGTCAGGCTCAGGTAGACGTCTTCCAAGCTGGGTTGACTGACCGTCAGATTGTCCAGTGGGTGCCCGTGGTGCAGGGCCCAGCCGGTGATGTCGTGCAACGCGCGGGTGGGGTCGCCGACTTCGACGGTCGCGGTGCGCTCGCCGGCGGCGCTCGTGGTGGCCGTGGCGGGCACCGGGAGGTCGGAGGGGGTGACGCCGGGCGGGAGGGTGAACCGGATGCGCTTGCGGGCGCTGTCGCGGCCGCCGATGGTGGCGGGGGTGCCGGTGGCGACGATCTCGCCGCCCGCGATGACCGCGATCCGGTCGGCGAGCGCCTGCGCCTCGTCCATGTAGTGGGTGGTCAGCATGATGGTGGTGCCGGCCGCCTGGAGGTTGCGGACGACCTGCCAGGCCTCGTGGCGCGCGCTCGGGTCGAAGCCGGTGGTGGGTTCGTCGAGGAAGAGCAGCCGGGGGTTGCCGATCACGCCGAGGGCGAGGTCCAGACGCCGCTTCTGGCCGCCGGAGAGCTCCTTGACCTTGGCGCGATCCTTGCCGGTCAGGCCGGTGAGCTCGATCACCTCGTCGACGTCGCGAGGGTTCGGGTAGTAGCCGGCGTTGCGGGCGATCGTCTCACGGATCGTCAGATAGGGCTCGACGGCGATGTCCTGGAGTACCAGGCCGATGCTCTCGCGCAGCCGGCGGCCGTCCGCGCGGTTCCCGGGGTCGCAGCCGAGGACGTCGACATGGCCCTCGTCGCGGGCGCGGAAGCCCTCCAGGATTTCCAGGGTGGTGGTCTTGCCCGCGCCGTTGGGGCCGAGCAGGGCGTAGATCTCGCCGGCCGCGATGGTGAAGCTCACCCCGCGCACCGCTTCGTGGCCGCGGTAGCTCTTGCGCAGGCCCGCCACGGTCACGGCGTCGGATCGGTGTGTCATCGGCTTCCTCTCGGAGGTGCTGTTGCGCAGTGGTGGCTGGGAGAAGTAGGGGGTGGGCTAGGAGAACGGGTGCGGGACGAGGTGGGCGGCCCGGCCCGGCGGGAGGAAGCGGTGCAGGCGCGGCAGGTGCAGGGCGCGCTGGCGCGACCAGCCGAAGTCCATCGGGAGCAGGCCCGGCACCAGGGCGCGTATGGTGCTCAGGCCCAGGCCGTGTTGCTCGGGCGAGGTCTGGTCGACGACGATGACGTCGTGCCCGGCGTGGACCAGGGCGTCCCGGCAGTACCAGACGGCGTCCAGCAGGTCCTCCGATCGCGGGCGCTCGCGTTCCCAGTCGGCGTAGAGCTCCTGCGGGCGGCGTCGGGCGGCGGGGTGCAGGTAGCCGTCGGCGTGGTGGGCCATCTCGGGCAGGCCGAACAGGGCGGAGTGGTCGGGCAGGGCCCTGACCAGGTTGAAATCCCGTGCCATGCCCGACAGTTGGCGCTTCCGGTCGAGGACGCGGGCGGGCAGCTGGGGCAGGTAGGTGAGGGTTTCCGCGAGGGCGTTCTCGATCGCGGTCATCGGGTCGAGCGCGGCGGCCGCGGCGAAGGACAGGGTGCCGGGGCCGCCGTCGCGCCGCACCGCGAGGCTGGTCACCACGGGGATCGGCAGGTCGGCGCGGGTGTCGAAGGCACGCAGGTGGTAGCCCTGGAGGCGGGCGCGGTCGAGCATCGCGGGGACGGTGTCGCCGCCGCAGGCGTCGAGGTCGATCTCGGTGAGCGGCGGCCGTCCGTACCAAGCGAGCAGGAAGGCGTCCCGTTCGATTAGCTCCAGCAGGCCGGACAGCACCGCCTCCTCCAGGCAGCTGCCGATCGCGCAGCCGTTGGAGCACTCGTCGACGAAGGCGTCCTCGGCGCTCCCCTCGCAGTAGTAGGCCAGCCGCAGCGGCACCAGGACGGGCCGTCCGCTGCGCAGCGAGTGGCCGCGCACCCAGGGGATCTCCGCCGCCGGATCGAAGGGGCGCAGGTCGGCCTCGGCTCGGTAGGTCTCGGGTGCGTACTCGCCGCAGTCGCGGGGGTCGAGGACGGCTGTGCCGCGTCGGACGAGGGCGTCGTAGGAGGCTCGCAGCGGCGGCCGGCGGTGGCGGCGGTGGGTGCCGGCGTAGCGTTCCAGCCCTTCGAGTAGGGCGAGGTCGCGGCTGGCGCGGAAGGTGTTGGCCTTGCCGCTCCACGTCATGTCGCTGAGGCCGCTGTGGGTGCGCATCAGGACGGCGCCAGCGGCGGGGGCGGTGGTCGGCGAGGTGAGGTCGGTCGACACCCGGCCGCCGAGCACCCCGCAGACCGGGTTGGCCAGGGCCGCGGCGGGCAGCCGGTAGGAGGCCGGGGTGCGCAGTCGGTGGCCGGCGGTGGTGGCGGCGATGCGCGGGACCAGGGTCAGTGCGCGTTCGCTGCTGCGCCGTTCGGCGCAGTGCGGGCAGAGCGGTTCCGGCAGCAGCGGCACCTCGCTGGCGTGCAGGGTGGTCAGGTCGACGGCGATGACGCGCGCCGCCGCGCCGGATCTGGGCCGTGCGGGGGAGCCGAGCCGGTAGGTGGCCCAGACGGCGGTGGCGGCGAAGTCGGTGATCAGCGGCCAGGCACCGGTGCCGGTGACGGCGGAGCCGGTTTCGAGGGCGTCGCGTTCGGCGCTGCCGCGCAGGCGCTGCCAGCGCATCGCCAGGCAGTTGCCGCAGCCGCCGGTGCCGGCGTTGTCGTCGCTCCAGGGGCCGACGAGGACGGACTCGGGGGTGACGTGGACGCGGGCCAGGGCACGCCGGGTGAGCGCGGCGCCGAGCTCGGGGCGCAGCGCGTCGGTGTCGCCGATGGTGGCGACGTACGGGGCGGGCAGGGCCTGCTGCCGTGCCCAGTGGGCGAGTCGGCTCTCCAGGGCGCTGCGGGCGGTCTCCCAGGGACCGGTCATGACCTCCCCTCCTTCCGGTGGTGCCGATCGTTCAGCAGGTGTAGCAGCGGGGACACGACCAGGAGCGCGGCGGACACCAGCAGGACCCAGCCGACCTGGGCGAGGGCGAGGAGGAGCGCGCCGGTCAGCAGCGTCCAGCCGAGGGCGTAGCCGCCGAAGACCAGCCGGGCCCGTGTCGGGTAGGCCCGGACGCCGGAGCCGCACCGCACCACCCGGGCGGCCGCCAGCATGGCGAAGCGGCGGCTCTCGGCGGCCAGGTGGGTGGTGCCGAGCAGGTACTCCAGGATTCGGTAGCCGTCCAGCGGGGGCAGCGGCAGCAGGTTGACCAGGCCGGCGGCGGCACCGATCAGCAGCAGTCCGTCCAGGGCGGGGTGGTCGCCGAGCAGCAGCCGCGCGAGGTCGACGGGCAGCAACAGGGCGAGGTTCATCAGGACGCCGGCCCCGGCGGTGACGAGCTGGCGGGTGCGGCTGGGCAGGAACCGTACGTCGGCGACGACGCAGTACAGGTAGGCCATCGGCAGTCGCCAGCGCACTCCGAGTTCGGTGACGGTCCCGCCGGCGGCGTGTCCGGCCAGGGCGTGGGCCACCTCGTGCAGCGCCATGCTGACCCAGACCGCGAGGAGGACGGCGGTCAACGACAGCGGGCGGTGGGCGAGTTCGGCGGTGCCGGAGGCCAGCTCGGGGAGTCGGCGGGCCAGGTCGGCGAGCATGGCCGCGATCAGCACGACGAGGATGGCCAGGACGCGGCGGTCGCGCAGCGGTCCGGTGGCCCGGTGCAGCCGGGCGACCAGCGCGGGGGTGTCCGCCGCCAGCCGCAGACGGCCGTCGAGCAGGGTCGGCCGTGGCCCTGGGCCGGGTTGCGGCTGTGGCCCCGGGCCGGGTGCGGGCTCGGCGGGCGGGCCGTCGAGCAGGCGCCGGCCGTACAGCAGGCCGAGGAGCTGGCGCCACTGCGGGGCGCCGAGCAGGGTGCCGAAGCGGGCGGTGTAGGCCTCCCCGATCTCGCCGAGGGTGCGTCGGCCGTCCAGCAGGTCGAGGACGAAGTGCACCTTGGGGGCGAGTTCGAGCTGGTGGCCGGTGTTGGGGTCCAGGACGAGGTGGACCTGGGCCGGTCCGCGCTGCAGTGGGCCGCTGACCAGGATCTCTGCCCGGCGGCGGGGCCGGGCCTGGAGCAGGTTGGCGCTCATCCGGCCGGCTGCCGCAGCTCGCGCAGCGCCCGGGCGAGGCCGTAGGCCAGGTAGGCCTCGTCCTGGATGCTCATCGACAGGCGGTTGTTGGTCATGTGCAGGTAGGGGACGAGCAGCCGGGGCAGGGTCTCGCCGGGGTCGGTGAGCGGCTCGCCTCGGCTGGGCTCGCCGGGTTCGGCGTCCTCGTCGAAGGTGAGATCGCCGCGGGCGGTGAGATGGAGGACGCGCGCGCGCAGCTCGGTGCAGTGCGCGGCCCACCAGCGCAGGGTGGCGGGCAGGGCGGTGCGGTCCTCGTGCCGCAGGGCGTCGAGGATGCGCCGCACGCGGGGGGCGAGCCCGGGGCCGGATTCGACCCAGGCACGGTCGAAGTCGGCCAGGTCCTCGTCGGCGCCGCTGGTGGCGGCGCGCTGCCAGAAGCCGTGGTAGGCGTCGAGGAACCGTTCCAGCTCCGCCGGGTCGGGGATCAGGCAGGCGGCCATCACCGTCATCAGCTGCGCGGCGAAGCCCAGGGCGACGGTGCGCAGGTGCAGGTTGAGCGTGCGGTTGGCGGTGAGCACCAGCTCGCTGGAGCGCTGGAAGTGCCACTCGGCGAGGGCGACGCCGGCCGGGCCGCCGTACTTGCCGTACTCGGGCTGGTAGGGCTCGCGGTCGAAGGTGTTGTTGGGCCGCAGTCGCATCAGGCCGTTCGGGCCGGTCAGGGCCTCGCGCTGGGCATCGGAGTACTCCAGGGCGAACAGCTTGCGGTAGTAGTCGTCCAGGTAGCCGGGCGGGACCTCGTAGAGGGCAGGCCGGCGGCGCAGGAAGGCGGCGATGGCGGCCTCCGCGCGGGACCGGACGGCATCGGCGGCCGCCGGGGAGGCGGGGCGCAGCCGGAGCCGGACGTGGGCGCCCTCCAGCCAGTAGTTGATGAAGAAGTGGCCCGCGAGCAGGCCCTCCGCGGTGAGTTCCTCGACGAGCGGTTCGACGCACTGCAGCAGCAGCGGGCGGGGGCTGGCCGAGTAGAAGACGTGGTACGCCTGCCAGGGGGCGGCGGTGTCGGCGTGCGTGTCGGTGTCGGTCGTTCTGGTGTCGGTGTCGGGCATCAGCGGGCGTCCTTCGGGGATGGGGCGGGAATGGTCTCCACCGCGAACTCCGCGACGTGGTAGCCGTGTTCGGACCGGACGTGGAGGTCATCGGCGGCCGGGAGCAGCTCCTCGAAGACGACCCCGGCTCCGCCGGTGCCGAGCGCGCCGTCCAGGGCGAGCAGCGAGAGTGGGCTGGCGAAGTCGACGTACTGGGGCTTGCCCCGGCCGAACTCGCCGCCGGGGGTGTTGGACCGGCGTTCGTGGTGGAGGCGGGCGAAGACCTGGGCGGGCAGGCCGTGGCGGCGGCGCCAGCGCTGCCAGTCCAGGTAGCGGTCGGCGTCGGTGGCGCCGGAGCGGCGGGCGGGCAGCGCGTTGGCGTCGGCGCTCCAGCTGCGCCGCTGGAGGACCAGGCTGCGGTATCGGACCCGGGGGCGGGTGGTAACGCCGTCGACGGCCGGGCCCGGGGGGACGCCGCGCCACACGTCCAGGCGTACCTGGAAGGTGGGGGAGAGCAACAGCAGCGTGCGGGGGACCTCGGGCAGTGCCTCGGGGATCAGGTAGCCGAAGTAGATCGGCACCACCTCGCGGGCCAGCCGGCGGGAGCGCAGGACGAGCCGGTCGGCGGCCTCGTCGTGTTCCAGGTACAGGTCGTCGAGCGGGAGTCGGGCCTCCTCGTGCGCGGTGCCGATCTCGCCGGGGCAGACGATCTGGTAGTCGGTCAGGGGGCTGTGCAGGTTGAGGTTGGTGGTCGCGGAGCCGGCGGTGACCTCGGCGAAGACGGCACCCCCGGGTTGGCGGGCACGCAGGCTCTCGCGCAGTTCGGCGGCCAGCGAGGGGTTCTCCTGGCCGGGGGTCTCGAAGCAGTGGGTGAACCGGGTGAACGGGAAGGCGAGTCCGCCGTAGGAGTTGTTGAGCACCATCAGCGGGTCGGCGCCGGGCCGGTGGGCGAGTTGGAGGAAGTAGCTGCGCGGTTCGAAGCCTCGGGCGACGGGGGTGAGCCGCTTCGCGGTGGCGTCCAGGAGGGCCCGGTCGAGGTGGATCTCGGCGGTGTCGCCGCGGAGTTCGCACATCCGGGCGGTGAACTCCTCGCGGGCCTCGTCCAGGGCGTTGAGCTCGGGCAGGCCGAGCCAGTTGAGCTCCCGGTCGGCAGGGCCGTCGGGCTGGGCGGTGTACTCCAGGTAGCGGTCGAAGATGTCCTCGTGGAAGTCGTGGACGAACGTCAGCAGGTCCTCGCAGCGTCCGCCGCGGCCGTGGCGGGTGGTGAAGAAGCCCTTGAGCGTGAGGCGTTGGGGCAGTATCGGGTCGAAGGCGGGGAAGACGGCGGACAGCTCGTCCAGGGGCCGGGCGGCGTGCCGGCGCCAGGTGTCCTGCCGAGCGCGGGTGGCTGCGGTGGTGGTGTCCTCGTAGACCAGGACCTGGGGGAGGGAGGGGGTCTTGGTCCCCAAGTCCTCCTGTGCGGCGAGCAGTTCGGAGCGCAGGCGGGCGAGGATGGCGCGGCGCTCGGCGGTGGTGGCTGCCGGGTAGTCGGCCAGCCAGGCCTGCGCACCGGCGAGCCGGTCGGCGAGGGCGTCGGCCCAGGGGCGGTCGAGTGCGCGCAGGGCGGTGCGGAAGGTGTGCAGCGGGTCGGGGTCGTGGACCTCGGTGGTCAACGCGGGCAGTTGCAGCACGCCGAGGTCAAGCAGCGCGGTCAGGTAGTGTTCCGCTTCGGTGTGTTCGGCGCCGGTGTGTTCGGCCAGCCACTCCAGTGCCTCGGCGCAGCGCAGCCCCGGCCGGTCGTCGAACAGAGCGAGCAGGCGCTCCAGGACGCCGCTGCGGCGCAGGAAGAAAACCCGGTCACGGGCACTGTCGAAGGTCACCGAGCGGTTGTCGTCGCCGGCCGCGGTGGAGCGGCGCACGTAGCGAATGCGTCCCTCTCCGAGGGCGAGGCCGGAGGCCGGTGCCAGCGGCAGGTCGCCTCGGGTGCGTGGGCCGGCGGCGATCACATGGGCGAGGCGGGCCAGCACCACGACGTTGAGTCGGGTGTGTCCGGCCCAGCTCTGACTGATCGTCACCTCATCCGTTTCGTCGGGCACGAAACACCCGGCGGAGAGGCTGGTGAAGGTGGCGAAGGGGCTGGTCTTGCAGGCCGTGCGGTAGAGGTAGGCGAGCAGGGAGCGTTCGAGCTTGCGTCCGCGCTTGTCGGGAGCGTCTTCGGCCGCCCGCAGGTGGGCGTCGAGCTGCCCGTCCAGCGTCGGGGAGGCGAGCAACAGTCCGAGTCGCAGTCGGCCTTCCCTGGCCAGGGTGCGCAGTTCGGCGCGGGTGCGGGCGAGTTCGCGGGCGAAGCCGTCCGGGAAGGCGTGCAGGTCGTCGGCGTGGCGGCGGCGGTCGGAGAGCCAGTCGGTGAGCAACTGCCTGTTGTTGCCTCCGAGTTCGGCGGCGAGGCGCAGCGCCGCGTCCGGATCGGCGGGCAGCCGGTTGTTGAAGACCTGGCGACGCAGGGTGAGGAGGGACCGGCGCTGCCGGTCGTCGGTGAGTCCGCCGATCCGTTCGCCGATCCGTTCGCCCAGGGCGGCCCCGGCGGTGCCGAGACGGGCCTCCTCGGCGAGCAGGCGCTCGGCCGCGGAGTGCAGGGACGGGCTGCGCAGGCGGGCCACGGACTCCAGTGGCAGCGCGGCGACGCGCAGCATGTAGCGGCTGCTCAAGTCGTGCTCTTCTTGCGCCACTTGGGCTTCTGTGGTTTCGGGGCTCCGGTGGATGGTGCTCATGGGTCAGGCCACCTCGTAGCGGTAGTCGGCGGGGTCGGGCCGCTCCGGGCCGACCGCCGTGATCAGCAGCGGCAGTTCCCCGGTGCCCGTGAGGCCGAGTTCCTCGGAGTAGGACACCCCGTCGAAGGCGAGGGCGACGCCGCAGCCCAGGCCGCAGGCGGCGGCCGCGGTGTAGAAGGCCTGGGAGCTCGCGCCGATGGCCGCGTTGGCGAGGCGGTAGCCTCGGTCGCCGACGGCGTCCAGTAGGGCGGGAACCCGGACGGTCGGCACGATCACGGCGGCGGCCTGTTCCAAGTTGTAGTTGTCCAGCGTGTAGTTGCGCTGGAGGAAGGCGCCGCGCGGCCCGGCCTTGACGAGCCGCAGCTCGCCGGTGGCGCCGTCGTACAGGTAGCTGCCCGGGGCGACGTCCGCGACGTGGTTGACGAAGACGTACAGCCGGGTGAGCCGCTCGCCGGCCGAGGCGGCGGAGGCCAGCAGGGCGGACAACCGGTCGGCGGCCATGGGGGTTTTCCCGCTGAAACGGCCGAAGCTGCTGCGTCGGGTGCGCAGCGCCGTCCGCAGGTCGGTGGGCAGCGGCGTGGGCGCGGGCAGGGTGACGCGGTCGCCGTCTGGCGGTACGGGCAGCGCGGGGGCGGGCGGTTCGGCGGGGAGGGCGCCGGTGGTCAGGGTAGCGGCGTGGAGGCGGCGGATGGTGTCGAAGGTGAGCACCGCGCGGGAGCGCTCCTCGGGCGCGCGGCGCACCCGCTGGCCGGTGTCGGGCGACGGGGCGGTCGGCGCGCCGTCCCAGCGCAGCGGGACGACGGCGAACACCCCCTCCTGGTGCTCGCGCAGCCCGAGCAGCCGGGTGAGCCGGGGCTCGTCGAACCAGAACTCCCCGTCGAGGCGCAGGCCGTGGGCGCGGGCCCACAGGCGCCAGGTGTGCAGCAGGGCGCCGATGTCCATGCTCACGACGTGGTAGCCGAAGCTGTTGTACTTGAAGGTGTTCTTCCAGAACCGCACGGAGATGATGAGGAACTGGTCGGTGTCCGCGACGCCCTTGGCCGCCGGGCCGAGCGCGGCGCGCACCTGCGCCGTGACGTCGCCGGTGAGCAGCCGCTGCATCGCGTGGTGCGGGACGGCGTAGTGGTAGACGCCGGGGGTCAGGGGGCCGGACGCGCCGGCGGCCCAGTAGATCTCCAGTGGGTAGAGTCCGCCGCCGGAGCCGCAGCCGCGCGCCCAGCCGGCGGCGGTGTAGTCGGGCATGGTCTCCAGGTTGACGTTGGCGTGCACGGCCAGGCGGCGGCTGGTGAGGCCGTAGGAGTCCAGCAGCATCCCGCCGAGCGCGGGCAGGGTGAAGGCGCCGGTGCCGGCCGGTCCGGTCAGGGCTCGCTGGGTGGTCGCCTGCGGCGGGGTGCGCCACGGCGGCAGCGGGAGGCGTTCGGCGCCGGGGTGGTAGCTGTGCTCACGGGGCTGGTCGGCCCAGTCGGGCTCGAAGCCGACCGGTTCCATCGGAATCCTGGCCCGGTGCAGGATCGCGTCGGCGTAGTCATGGGCGACACCCACTGGTTCGTCCTCTCAAGTTCACGGGAAGTCGTGACGGTCACGGGAAGGGGTGCGGGGCCGGATTGGGCCGTGGGTCGTGGCGCAGCCCGGCGGCCCGCAGCGCGGTGTGCACCCGGGGCAGGTGCCGGGCCCGCTGCCGGCGCCAGCCGAAGTCGATCGGCACCAGTCCGGGCACGATGACCTTGACCGTGTGGAAGCCCAACTCCCTTTGCGCGGACATGGTCTGGTCGACGACGATGGTGTCGAACCCGGCGCGGGCGACGGCGTCCACGCAGGCGCGGACGTCCTCGGCGAGGTCGTCGCCGAGGGCGAGCGTTCCGTCCCGGAAGGTGTCAGCGAGTGTCTTCGTGGGCCGGGTGCCCCCGAGCAGGAAGTCGGCGTGCGGGGCCATCTCCGGCAGCCCGTACAGCAACGGGTGGTCGTGCAGGCCCTCGACGAGGTTCGGGTCCTTTGCCATCGCGCACAGCCGGTCGTGCTCGTGGGCCGCCATCCGGCGCAGCTTGACGGCGTCGGTGGCGATCTCGCACAGCCCGGCCGCGAGCGCGCTCTCCGGGTCGAGACTCGCGCCGGCGCCGAAGCTGAGGGCGCCGAGGCCGCCGTCGATCCGTTCGGCGACGGCCGTCACGATCGGGATGGGGAAGCTGATCCTGGTGTCGAAGAACCGGGCCCGGTAACCGTAGAGTTCAAGCCGGTCGACCATGGCCAGGGTGTCCTGGCGGGTGCTGCTGCGCGGGTCGATTTCGGGCAGTTCGGCCCGCCCGTACCAGGCGATCAGGAAGGCGTCCCGCTCGATCACCTCCATCAGGCCGAAGTAGACCGCCTCCTCCAGGCAACTGCCGGAGGCGCAGCCGCTGGAGCTCTCCTGGACGAAGCGGTCCTCGGCGGCGCCGGGGGCGTGGAAGTAGGCGAGGATCTCCGGCACCAGGACGGGGCGTCGGTCGCGCAGCGAGTAGCCCCAGACCCACGGGACGGGTCGGTCGGGGTCGAAGGGCCTGGTCCGGCCGTCGTGGCGGTAGAAGTCGTCCGCGTACACCCCGTACGTGCGCGGGTCGAGGGCGTTGTCGGCCAGTTCGTGGTAACTGCCGTGCACTACCGTGCGCTTGTGGCGTGGGCGCATGCCGGCGAAGCGCTCCAGGCCTTCTAGCAGGCCGACTGTGACGCTGGTGGCGAAGCGGCCGGTGTGGCCGCCCCAGAAGGTCTCGTCCAGGTAGTCGGCGGAGCGGACGGTGAAGCAGCCGAGCGTGGCGGAGGTGGTCACCGAGCACAGGTCGGGCAGCACCGAACCGCCCAGCATCCCTGCCACCGGGTTGGCCAGCGCCCCGGCCGGCAGCCGATAGTCGCCGATCGGGCGGCGCCGGAAGACGTCCGGGGCCGGTTTGGGAATGGTGGTCAGCTCGATCACGGCGAGGTCGGCGGAGTCGTCGGGCAGTCCGGGTGGGCCGGGTGAGTCGGCCGGTCCGGACGGGGAGCAACCGGGGCAGTCGGTGTCCGGGAGTAGCGGGTGGCCCTCGACGAGCAGGCGTTCCAGGTCGATCCGGTAGACGGTGGGGTACCGCTCGCCGGGCCCGGTGCGGTGGGCGGCGGTCGCGGCGGTAATCAGCGCGGCGAGGGTGTCGGCGAGGAACGGCAGTGCCCACGGCGGGGTGCCGACGGCCCGGGTGGGCCCGCCGGTCTCCAGGGCGTCGCGCAGCGCGGCGGAGCGCACGCACTGCCAGCGCCGGGCGAGGCACTGGGCGCACGGGGCCGGCCCGGACGGCGACAAGGGCGGCAGGGGGCCGATGAAGGCGTGGTGCCCGTACAGGTGGACCGGAACTCCGTGGGCCGTCCTGGCGGGCTGGGCGAGTTCGTCGCGCACGCCGAGGACGGTCAGTTCGACCGGGTGGGCGCCGCCGGCGCGGGCGAGCGCCTCGGTCAGCAGCGCGGCCAGGCCGTCAGGGCGGGCCCGCGTCTCCTCGACGGGCGCGGGGGCTTCAGTGGTCGTCACCGCGGCACCCGTCGGTGAGCAGGACGCGGGCCGCGCTGATTCCGCCGGCCCGCAGGTCGGGCGCGTCGACCGGCGCCACCAGCACGTCCCGGCCGGCGGCCCGCAGCCGCTCCAGCACACAGGCCCAGGACGGCGTGTCAGCGTCGGCGCCGGGCGTGGCTGTGGCCGAGAGGGCGCCGACGTCCAAGTCGTCGAAGAGCGGGTCCCCGGTGTCCACGCCCGCCTCGGCGCTGAGCTGAAGCCGCCCCAGCAGGTCGCGCACCGCCTCCAGCGCCGCGTCCCGCCGGCGCGGGGCAGCGCCCACCGCCCACTGCCAGGCGCCGGTCAGCGGGTCGGCGCAGCGGGCGAGCACCACGGGGACGGGCCGGAGAGCGGGCTCGCCCAGCTCCAGCAGCTCCATCGTCACCTCCAGGCGCTCGGCCGTACGGGCCAGGAAGGTCAGTTCGGCGTCGTCGGTGAAGTCCTCCGGTGCCACCCGGGCGACCGGCGTGGTGCGCCGCAGCGCCTTCCGCAGCTCGTCGTGCGCGAGGGCGGTGAGCAGCCCGCGCCGCACCGCCCCGGCAGGGTCGGACCCGGCGCCGAGCCCGGCGGCGGTCGCCTCGCAGAGCCGTTCCCGGTTGTGCGGGCCGAAGGTGCGCAGGGCGGCGACGGGCACCCGGACGGTACGGCCGTCCAGCAGCGAGACCGCCGGCGCCCAGGCCGTGATCGCGTCGGGGTGGACGTCGGTGCCGCTGCCGGTGGACAGGTGCCTCGGGGGGACGGCCGGCCACGATGCGTCCGGCGCCGCCGTGTCCACCGGGACGACCCGTGCGACGTACACCTCGGCGGCCCGCAGTAGCGCGCGCAGCCGGGCGGCGGCGACGTGGTGCAGGTCGAACGCCGAGATCAGGCGTCGTCGGCCGTCGCCGACACCGACGCCGACCGTGCCGACCTTGAGCGGGCTCTGGTTCCAGTGGTCGTCGGCGAAGGAGACGAAGACCCCGGCGCGGGCGCCGACGAGTTCCTCGCGGGCGGTCAGCTCGGCCAGCGCGGCCTGCTTCGCCTCCTCCCCGGCGGGCTCGGAAGCGGTCGCGTCGTGAGCGTGGCTCTCGGGGGCCGGGCCGTCCACGGCACCGATCGGAAGTGGCACTGCCGGGGTCGTGGGGGAGCAGTACGGGCAGCGAGGGTGCGCCAGCAGCCGCTCGGAGACCACGTCCAGCGAGTCCAGCTCCTGGACGATCACCCGGCCCGCCGTTTCGGCGGGCAGCGCCCCGGTGGCGAGGCGGAACACCTCGAAGCCGAGGAGGTTCCCCAGCATCGCCGTCACCGGCCCGGTCCACGGCGCGGGCTCGGACGCCCACGGCCCGTCCGTGGCGACGGCGCGCCACACCTCGGCCGCGTCCTCGGCCGAACCGTTCGTGCCCAGCCGCAGCACCGCGCAGCCCCAGCAGCAGTCGGCGCCCTCCGTCGTCAGCGGGCCGATCACCGCGCTGCGCCCGAACGCCCAAGCGGGCAGCAGTGTCCGCCCGGCCGGCACGCCCTGCGCCAGGAGCCGCGCGATCCTCCCGGTGCCGCCGGCCACCACGGTGCGGTAGCGGTCGAGTTCGGCCCACTCCGGTTCGGCGGGGCCGTTCAGCCGGGTCACCGTTACGGGGCAGCCGGCCTCGGTCAACTCCCGTGCCTCGTCCAGGAGGTCGGACAGGCCGGGGCCGTCGGTGACGGCGACGTCGGCGCAGCCGTTGCTGATCAGGCCCAGCGCGCACGAGCGCGCGAGCGGATCGTCGCCGAGGACGGCCACCGGGGTGGTGCGGAAGCGCTGGAACCGGTCGGCGCCGTGGTCCGCGTAGTGGTCCACGTACGCGATCTGGGCCGCGAAGCGGGCCGCGACCTCGGGGGCCGGCGGCTCCTGTTCGGGGGCAGAGGTGGGCGTGGCGTCACGGGCGAAGCCGTGCTCGTACAGCGTGCTCACCAGCCTCACCAGCATGGCGCGCTGCGTCGGCCCGAGCCCTCGGGTGAGGGCGGCCACGGTGGCGGCGCCGTCCAGGTGGGGCACGACGAGCGTCGCGAAGCGGTAGGCGGCCCGGCTGTTGAGGCTGAAGCCGCCCTTGGCGTTGTGGAACAGCACGCCGTCCGGCGTCTCGGTGAAGAGGACGTCCCGGCGCAGCCGGGGCCGGGAGTCGGCGATCCGGTCGTAGGCGGTGTCCGGTTCCTGCGGGGCGGTGGCCGGGTCGGCCGCGGTGGTCATGGTGTTCATCTCGTTCCCGTCGGTTGTCGCGCAAACGCGCCCTGGAGAGCGGGGGCGGCGTGGTGCTCGCCCGCCGCCGCACGCGCGAAGGCGTGCAGGAGGTCGTTCATTCGGTAGTCGCCGTGCGGTCCCTGCTCCAACAGGCCAGCGCGCAGCAGGAGTTCAAGGACGCCGTCGCCAGGTCGGCCCGGCCCGGCGAGCTCCGGCACCAGCCGTACGGGCGACTCCGGCTCCAGCGACTCGCCCCGCAGGATCGCGAGTTCGAGCCGCTGGAGGGACGGCCCGGGGTCGATCCCGAGCTCGCACAGCAGGTGGTCCTTGACGCGGCGGTACTCGGCGAGTGCCTCGGCCCGGCGGCCGGTGCGGTAGAGCGCCTCGATCAGCTGCTCCCAGAACCGTTCGTGGGCCGGGTGGCTGCGGGTCATCGCCATGTTCTCGGTCAGCACCTCGCGGCAGCGGCCCAGCGCCAGCTCGATGTCGAAGATCCGCTCGACCGACTGGAGCCGTTCCTCGTCCAGCCGGGGGACCTGATCACGGTGCAGCAGGTCGGAGTTGACGTTCCCGAGGAGCGAGGTGCCGCGCCACAGCCGCACCGCCTGGCGCAGCAGGTCCCGTTCCTCCGAGAGGCTCGCGGCGGCGGCGGCCTGGGTGCGCAGCTCCCGGTAACGCAGCAGGTCGAGGGTCTGCGCGTCCGCGTTGATCCGGTAGCCGTCGGAGGCCGCCTCGATCACTCCGGCCGGGACGCCGTACTTGGCGAACAGTCGGCGCAGCCGCAGCACGCAGCTCTGCACGGCCGCCTTGGCGGTCTCCGGCGGCTCCTCGCCCCAGATCGCGCGCTGGAGGAATGGCACCGGCACGACGGTGTTGGCGTGCAGCAGCAGGGTGGCGAGCAGGGCCGAGGGCTTGGACGACGGCAGGACGGCGGTGGTGGTGCCGTCGGTGATGCTCAGCGGTCCCAGGACGACGAATCTGACCGGTCCGGCGGCCGGTTGCGGTGCGGCCATGGACGTCCCCTCTCTGAAGGGTGGGTTGCGGAGGCCTCGGGGCATGCGGAGGTCGCGGAACGGCACGCGGACGAATCTCCGGTGACGGTGTCAGCGGGGCGAGGGGATGGAGAGCACGCCGTAACGGGCGTCGGCCGTGCCGGTGGCGGTGTAGCGGGTGCCCGGCGGCAGGTAGAGCAACTCGCCGGTGCGCAGGCGGATCTGCTGGCGCCGCATGGGGCGGCAGGGGAGGGACACGGTGACCCCGACCGCGCCGGCGCCCTGCACGATCAGAGCGGCGCTATCGGTCTCGGCCGCCGCCCCGACGTCGGTGCCGGCGGCCACCAGCTGCGCCAGGTGCACGGGCCGGTCCAGGCGGATCGCCAACTCGGCCGTCAGGAGGCTCATATGGGTGTCGAACCCGCCCCGGAGGCTCGGCGGCTCGTCCTGCGGCCAGAGCACGGCCGGCTGCAGGACGCGCCGCCGGTCGGCGAGGAAGCCCGCGATCTCCCGCAGGTAGTGATCGTCGCCCGGCTGTTCACGGGCCTCGCCCCACTGCATCGGGCGCCCTCCCTCACGTCTCCCGACTGTTCCTTCGGAAAGTCATGGTGGTGGCGCGTCAGGGGGGCGGACCAGTCACGTATTTCCGGTCACGTACTCCCGGTCACGTACTCCCGGTCACGGGTTGGCGGTCCCGTAGCCCTGGTCACGGGCCTCCGGTCCGGCCTGCTCCTTCAGTAGCCCGGCCCGGACGGCCGCGACGCCCGCCTGGAAGCGGCTCTCCGCGTTCAGCTGTTGCAGGATGTCGGCAATGTGCCGGCGGGCCGTGCGCAGCGACATGCCGAGCCGCCGAGCGATGGTCTCGTCCTTGAGCCCGGCGGCGAGCAGTTCGACGATCGTCTCGTCGAGCTCCTGGGCGACCTGCTCCAGGCCGTCGTCGGCCGCGTCGGCGAACGGCCGCGCCGCGGCCCAGGTGTGCTCGAAGAGCTCGCACAGGTACGCCACCAGCGAGGGCTCGCGGATCGCCACCGCGCCCCAGGAACCGTCCTGCACAGGGACGAAGGCCAGTTCGCGGTCGAAGACGATGAGCCGGCCGAACAGCTGATGGGCCGTGCGGTACTGGCCGCCCAGCCGGGAGGCCGCCGCCACGTACGCCTGACTGGGGCCGTTGAACCGCGCGGTGTGGTGGTAGAGGGTGCGCATCCTCACGCCCCGCCCCAGCAGGGCGCGGTCGCGCACCAGCGCCTCCTCCATCGCCTCGGGGACCCGGCTGCCGCCGCCGGGCTGGCTGGCCAGCACCTCGCGGGTGCAGTTGTCCGAGGCGTGGTTCAGCGCGGAGCGGACCTCGGGCAGACTGACGATGACCTGCACCCCGGAGCCGGTGCAGCCCGCGCCGCAGCTGCGCTGGTAGTACGGGGTGAAGCCGGCCAGCAGGCCGCGCATGTGGGCCAGTTCCTCCTGCTGCGCCCTGATCCGCGCCTCCACCGGGGCCGCCAGTTCGCTCATGGCGAGCTCCGGGGCCACCGCGTAGCCGGCGTCGGGATCGTCGGCGTCCCGGAAGACGAGGCGCAGCGCCACCAGCCGTTCCAACGCCGCCCAGCCCTGCTCGACGGAGATGCCCAGGTCATGGGCGAACTCCGCGACCGTCGTACGGCGGTGCCCCAGCACCCACGCGTACACCTGCCGGTCGACGGGATCGACCGACGCCCGCATGATCGTGACGTTTTCGGCGAAGTCGTCCATCTTTCTCCCTCGCTCCCTTTCCTGCCGGACACTATGGTGAGGCCGGCCGCCTCTAGTGCCCCCACGCAGCCGTGATCAAGCTGGTTCACGTCACAAGAGAGCCGGAAGCTCGGCCCAGTTCCCAGGAGGACGCACATGAAGCGCTCGATCATCGCAGGCCTGGTCCTCACGGCGCTGCTCGCGACCGGGGCCGCCGCGCTCGGTTCCGCGGACGGCACCGCCGGGCGCAGCACGGTGGCGGACACCTCGTGGGGCGGCTGGGTCTGCCCGCCGCACTCGACGGTCGCTATCTGTGGCGCTCACCACCGCTTCCCCCACCCGCCCGGGCACAACGGCGCCGAGCCCGGCGCGACCACGGACACCGGCACCGACACAGGCGTTCAGGCCTGAGCGCGCAGCCACGATCCCGCAGGAGCCCGCCTTGTCCCAGTCCGACCTCGTCACGGTCACCCCGCCCCTGACCGACCGCGAGCACCAGGTCCTCGAACAGCTCGCCGCCGGCGCCACCTACCAGGCCATCGCCCGCCGCCTGAACCTCAGCCCGCACACCGTCGACACCTACCTGCGCCGCATCCGCAGCAAGACCGGAGCCGTCAACCGCACCCAGCTCGCCCTGCTGGCCTTCTCCCTGGGCCACCGCCCAACGACGGACTGAACCCGCCGGGATCAGCGGACCGCCCACCGGCCCGTCGCACGAGGTGGAGCGTGCGGCGGGCGGGCCTCCCGACCATGCCACTCGGACGGATGCTCCTCGGACAAAGGATGACGGCGCTTGTCCCACCGCAGCCTGTCTACCAGTGCGGCGACGTCTTTCGGGGAGACCGTGTGCGTGGCCGGATCGACCTGACCACCGGTGACTGCTGGCCCCAGCAGGTCGACTCCGACGAGCGAGCGGAGGATGACGAAGACCCAGAACGGTGGCTGCCAGTGTGGTGTGAGGGTTCCCGGGACGGATACCGGGACATGGAGCTGTTCATCGCGACGGTCGGTGACGCCGATTTCGCGGATCGCCTGGAGATCGCGATCGCTGGCCGCGGGGCGTTCCGCCGCTTCAAGGACGTCCTGGCGCGTCGTGAGGACGAGCTGCACCGGTTCCGCCTGTTCGCCGAGGAGCGGCAGCGCGGCCGGGTGCGGGCCTGGCTCGCCGGGAACGGCTACCGCCCGGTGGCCCGCCCGTGACCGCCGCTGGACGGAACAGCCGGCGCATTGGCGGGCACGGGGATCAGCGATTGTCCGGGCAACGCCCGGCGGCTCGGCGGTCGCGTTCGGCGACGGCGACCACGGTGGCGAGGACGGCAGTGGCGGTTGCAGGGAGGCCTGCGAGTTGCAGAGGTGACACAGGACTGCGGAGGTGACGTAGCCGGGTTGAGATGAACGGGCAGGCGGACCCGATCGTGGCGGAAGCCGACCCTGGAACGCTCCAGCATAGCGGCACTGCCACGTCGGCGGCGGCCGTTTGGGGCGTGCGCCAGCCGTTGGGGTCGAACGCTCATGGGCGGGTTCTCCGGTGTCCGGGGCTGGTGGACAATGCCCGGGTGATGGAGAGCGATGACGTCCTGGCCAGGGTCTCGGAGCTGCGGGCGGCGGGGAGCGGGCCGAAGCAGATCGCGCGGGCGCTGGGGCTGCGCCCTGCGCAGGCGAGTGTGCTGCTGCGACAGGTGGCCGAGCGCCGGACGGAAGGGGTGGCCCCGGCCGATCGGCCGGTGGTCGGGTGCTGGGTGAACGCGGGCTGGAGCGTCGGGCTGGGGCTGGCCGCCGTGCCCGCGTGGGCGGAGGCCGACCCTCCCCCAGCCTCCGGCCGGGGGTACCCCCATGCCGCCGACGATACGGCGACCAGCGGTTTCGCCCAGGTGCTGGTGGCCCGTCAGGAGCGCGCCAGCAGATTGACGGTGTGCGGGTTCCTGGTCGACGTCTACTGCATGGGCGTCAAGAACACCGTCGAGCCGGAGGTCATCGGAGCCGGCTCACTCCTTGCGTACCTGCGCCGGTACTACTCGGCCTTCGACCAGCCGCCGCTGAGCATCGAGCTCGACCAGGCTCGCACGATCGTGCACGGTGCGGTCGAGTACGCGCGTTCCCTCGGTTTCACGCCCGCACCGGGCTTCGCGGACACCGCCCCTTACCTCGGGTCCGTGCGAGGCGATGAACCCGCGATCGTCTTCGGCCGCGAGGGGAAGCCGTTCTACGCCTCCGGCCCGTACGACGACGCCCGGAACATCGTCCGCACCCTGGAGCAGTCCTGTGGCGCGGACGGCTTCCACTACACCGTGGCGATGGGGCAGTTGTGAGCATCGATCACGAGCTCGAGGACTGGCAGGAGAAAGAGCACCGGATCCGCGCCACCGAACACGAGGCGCAGGCCAACCTGGCCACCGTGCTCCAGCTGTGTGCCACGGGCAAGCTCCGCTGCAGCGAGAAGACCCGCAGGCCCAGCGCGGCCACCGTCGCCGCGATCACCGAAGCCCTCGACGGCGGCGACTTCTACGAACACGAGGCCATCGCCGCCTTCGCCTGGCCGCTGCTCCTCCAGGCCGGCGGCCTGGCGACCCTCGCCTCCGGCAGGCTCACGCTGACCCCGCGCGGCCGCACCGCCCTCGCCAAGCCCGCACACGAGAGCATCGCCGCCCTGTGGCAGCGCTGGCAGAAGAACACCCTGCTGGACGAGTTCTCCCGGATCGAGGAGATCAAAGGCCAGCGCGCCGCCAACGTCCTCACCGCCGCCCGACCGCGCCGTGAGCTCGTCGGCCAGGCGCTCACCACCCGCACCGCCGGCCAATGGATCACCGTGGACGACCTGTTCGCGCGGATGCGCCGAGCCGGCCAGGACCCCGTCATCACCCGGAGCGAACGCGCCCTGTGGAAGCTGTACCTGGAAGACCCCCAGTACGGAAGCCTCGGCTACGACGGCCATCACGACTGGTCACTGCTCCAGGGACGCTACACGCTCGCCGTGCTGTTCGAATACGCGGCCGTCCTCGGCCTGATCGACATCGACTACATCCCGCCCGCCGGAGCCCGCACCGACTACCAGCACAACTGGGGCGGCGACTACCTCGACCAACTCAGCCGTTACGACGGCCTGCTCGCCATACGCCTCAACCCACTCGGCGCCTACGCCACCGATCAGGCGGCCACCTACACCCCCAGCTCCAAGCCCCAACCGGCAACCCCGGCCGGCCGGATCACCGTCCTGCCGAACCACGACATTGCCGCCCTCGACGGACTCGCCCCCGGCGACGCCCTGCTTCTGGACGCCTTCGCGGACAAGGCCAGCGGCCACGTCTGGAGCCTCACCCCCCGCTCCCTGCTCCGAGCCGTCGACGCCGGACGCGACCTCACCGAGCTGCGTCGCTACCTGGAGTCGGCAAGCCGGCATCCGCTGCCGCAGACCGTCACGACGCTCCTGGACGACGCAGCCCGCCGCCTCGGCCAGGTCCGCGACACCGGCCCGGTCCACCTGATCGAATGCGCGGACGGTGCCATCGCCGCTCTCCTGGCCGGGGACCGGCGCTTGCGCACCCTCGTGACCCGGCTGGGGGAGCGCCATTTCGCCGTCCCCGCCGATCGGCTCGCCGCCTTCCGAAAGGCCGCTCTGGCCCAGGGGTACCCGCTGGACAGGTCCGATGACCACCGGACGCCAGGGCCAATCGCTCAAGTAGCAGCCCGAACCCGCGCATCCGGAGACGGCAGGGAACCGACTCGGACGAGGTGAGCCGCAGTGAAGAAGTTCACTGCGGCTCACAGCGCCTCTCACGCGCTGAATATCCAGGGTGGCTGGAGTCGGCTGCTGGTTGCGCCAGGACGGAGGCGGAATGAGGCACCATGGGGTGCTGATCAGCGCCACCTGGAGGTGTGAGGCAAGTCACTCTCGAAGCCCCTCTCGCTTGCCGCCTCTCACGCGCCTCTCACGGATTGGGCGTCATGAGGTGCCATCAGGCGTCATGCCGTGGTGGGCAAGGTAGGCCCTGACCTGCGGGATTCAGCTGGGGGTCAAGGGGTCGCAGGTTCAAATCCTGTCGTCCCGACCAGCGTTTTCGCAGGTCGGAAGCCACTTCTATCAAAACGATAGGAGTGGCTTTTTCCTTTGGTGGTCGCAATGTGGTCGTGAACGCTCGTTCACACCACTTTGCTGAGCGCGTTTCCGCAGGCCCGGCCCCTCCGACCTGGTCGTGACGGGGCATTTGTTCATTCATCGGGAATCCGCGTGCCGTCGATCGCGTACTGGTCGCCTCTTCGGCGCGGAAGCGGGCCCGGATTCGCGGGAAATAGGCATGCCGACAGAACCTGCGGCGTCATCTGCTTCGACGGGCCGCATGTTTATCGGGTGTCAGCTATGAGCCGGGAATCCCGGTTGCTTGTCGGCCCTGGTGCCGGAGCGGCCAGGAGTGCCGAGCCCCCTACGGTGGGGCCGTCAGGCCGCGTGGCTGAACAGCGGGTTCGGCAGGCCGATGTCGTGGGCGGGGGCGTCCGGGTCGTGCCGGGTGCTGGCTTCGACGAGGTGGAGTCTTGCCTCGATGGTGTTCACGGCGGCCCTGGCGACGTCCCAGGTCAGGTGGCTGTAGATGTTCGCGGTGGTCGAGAGTGTGGAGTGCCGCAGGGTCTTGGAGATGACGGCCATGGAGACGTTGCCCTCCAGGGCGAGGGTGGCGGCGAGGTGGCGCAGGTCGTGGATGGTGACGTGGGGCAGCGCGGCCTGCTCGCGCAGCTCGTGGAAGCGCCGGCGGACGGCGGCCGGGTGGAGGGGCTGGCCGTCGGGGCCCTGGAAGACGTGTCCGTTGATAGTGGCGGTGCTCCGGTCCATGGCGCGCCGGAGGGCGGCGGCGACGCGCTCCGACAGCGGCACCCAGTTGCGGCTCTTCCTGGTCTTCGGCGCGGTCAGGACGAGTTCGTGGTTGTCGACCGCGGACAGGGTGTGGCGGATGTACATGACGCGGTCGTCCAGCCGTACGCACGGGCGCTGGAGACCGAGTGCCTCGCCCTTGCGCAGGCCGGTGCCGATGATGACCTCGAAGAGGTCGGCGAAGGCGGGGTCGACATTGCGGCAGTGGGAGAGGAAGGCGACGGCCTGCTCCGCGGTCCAGGGCACTCGTTCGTCGGGGCGGGGCCTGCGCATGGGCAGGGGCTGGGCGGCGTTGTAGGGGAGGCGGTGGGTGCGCACGGCGGATCCGAGGGCGCTGGAGAGCGTGGCGAGGCAGTGGTAGACGGCCTGGCGTCCGCGGCCGGCTTCGAGCTGCTCGTGGGTGTAGGCGGAGATGTGGTCGTGGGCGAGCTCCTCCAGACGCAGCTTGCCGAAGACGGGTATCAACTCGCAGAGCACGTAGGTGCGGTAGCGGGCGTAGGTGGTGGGCTTGAGGAGAAACTCCATGCCCTTGAGCCACTTGGTGAGGTAGGCGGCGACCGTCTCGTGCGGGTCGGCGTCGAAGCCCAGCTTCCGGCCTTCGAGGAAGCGCCGCAGCGCGCTCTCGGCGGCGAAGTCGTCCTCGAACCCGCCGCGCCGCACGGTGCGCCGCCGGCCGCTGAGGGAGGGCACATCGACGGCGAACGTCCACGTGCCGTGCCCCTCCTCGGCCAAACGCGGGCACCCGGCGCCGAGCTGACGCCGGGTTGCGTCCCGGCATCCGCATCGACGGTAGACCCGGCCTGGCCGTCCTGACCTGTGCACTTCCTGTTCCTCCTGCGGCGATTGGTGCTCGATCGGCTCGCGGAGGCTAGCGGGGTGACCACCCATCGGGTCGTCTGCGACCACCATGCGATCACCAACGCGGAATCAGGCCCCTGACCTGCGGCTCGCGGTGAGAGCCCGCACCTAGGAGTGCCAATGCGCGGTCGGGTTGCCGTGACGCCCATCGGATGGTGCGGGTGGCCGGATGCTGTCACTGCACGTAACGGCTCAGGGGTCTCGACCTGGATGCCATGCGGCGATAGCCGGGGGAGTGCGATTCTCGGCAGGTCGGCCGTGAGTGGCATCAGGCCGATAGCGGAGGCTGCCGGGGTCGGGGGCGCGCTGCGGGCGTAGACCGGTCCGGGGTCGGACGGGACTCCGGGCGCTCCGCGACTGGGTGAGCGCGGCAGGCGGTCAGGTGAGTCGGTCGTGGTGCGCGCTGCGGAATTGCGGATGAGGCTGGCGAAGTGACTGCGACTGCGGTCGTGTGTGGGGCCGACGTGTTCGTCGTCGAGGGCGTCCTCGTCTTCGAGGTCTTCGAGGGTGTTCGAGGTGTTCGCGCGGGCCTGCGGGGTTGGGCAGGAGACCGTTGGCGACGTGGAGGGCGTGGCGCACGAGGCCGGTGACCGCGTCGCAGGGGGAGACGCCGGCTTCGAGGAGGCCGAGGACGAGGGTGGGGTTTCGTAGGGGAGGGCTTCGATGTCGTTGGCTTCGAGGAGCACGGTGGTGGGGAGTGGCCGGTGGCTTCGGCGGCGGTCTCGGCGGCTGCTGCGAGCCAGTGGGCCGCGGCGATGGATGCGGCGGTGGTGTCGATCTCGGAGAACAGCGCGGCGGGGCCGAAGGTGTGCTGTCGAGGAGGCGGTCGGCGGCGGCGACCTGCACGGGGGAGGCGCCCTCGCGGCTGAGGAGGACGGCCTGCTGAGCACGGTCGGCCAGGTCGCCGAGCTCGGCGTTCTGGACGGCGGCGAGTTCGGTGGCGGTTTCGGCGAGGACGGCTTCGGCGTGTTCGGGGTCGTTGAGTTCGTGGAGAGCCCGACCGACGCGGTTCGCGGATTCGATCATCCGGCTGGAGGAGACGATCACCGAGCCGTCGCCGGGAAGGTCCGGCCTGGCGGATCGCGTCCGCGACCTCGGCGAACTGCTTGCGTTCCTCCTCGCGGCGCCAACCCTCGGAGTTGGGCTCCAGGGAGCGGGCGGCGCTGGCGGGGTGGGTGTAGGTGCGCCAGGCGGCATCGGACAGCCGGGTGAGGGTGCGGGCCAGGCCCAGGAGCGCGGAGGTGTCGGAGGGGGCTGGGACGACGGCGATTCGGGTGGCGAGATCGCCTTCGCCGGTTCCCCAACCGGCGATCAGCCCGCGCCGGTCGGGGCCGACGCTGTAGCGGGTCATGAAGCCGGTACCTCCCGTGTTCCGTGGGTGCCCCCGATCCTTCTGGCGGCACATCAGGACCTCTCGTGGTGTTGTGGCCGGAAGCCCTGGCGATCAACCCTTGGATCCGGGAAATCGAGGTTTCGGCTTGGCCGTGACCGTCGGCTCGATCAATGCCAGCTGCTCATCCGATAAGTCGCCTGGTGCGCCCATCTGTCCGTGTGTCGCAGAACATCACCCGGACCCAGACTGAAACGCCAATACGGCCAGTTTTCGCACGAACCTGCGATCACGAACCGCGAGAAAAGGGACTTAGCGTCCTGTCGGTGAAAATCCGAAGAGATGACTAAATAATTCGATCGGGTGATGGTCGAATGAGGGAATCTGAACCCTTTACCTGCTCTGACCAGCTGAAACGGCCTTCCGAACGACGGGCGGGAGCGTTGCTCCATCCGTGCGGCGCGTAGGGGTGATACGCCAAAGTGTTCATCGGACGGGTACCCGAGTCCACCCAATGGCCCCGGCGCACCAGCGGCGGGGTATCAGACGTAACAGATGAGTAGGTGACCGTAATGATCAAGAAGATCCGACGCGTGATCGGCATGCAGGGCCCCAGCCTGGCCGGCCGTTACGAGCAGTACGTCTGGGCGCTGTAACGGAGCCAAGCGCGGGCTGGGGACGAGCATCTGCACGATGCCCGTCCCCAGCCCTTTAACGGAAGGCAGATCGTGGCGAACTCACTTGATGCACTGGCGCTTCCCGGACCCACCGGTGCGGATCGCCGCCGATGGCGCAGTGCCTACGACGCCGACCCGGCCGGATTCCTCTCCGCGTGCCGGGAGCGGTGGGGGGACGCGTTCGCCCTCAATGAGAACCTGGTGGTGGTGTCTGATCCCGACATCGCGCACCAGATCCTGGTGGCCACCGACCGTGAGTCGGTGATCGGCCCGGACCGGTTCCTCGGGCGCTTGCCCACTGCCGAGGAAACCCGGGAATGGATGGGGACGCGCAAGCTGATCGGTCGGGTTCTCACGCCCCAGGCCGTCCGGGACCGGCTGCCCCGACTGGAGCAGGCCGTGGATGCCGGCTTGCAGTCGCTGGCCGAAGGCGGGCAGTTCGACCCGGTGGCGGTGGCGCACGAAACCAGCCTGCGGGCCTTCCTGCCGATGTTCCTCACCGACCCCGCGCCCACGTTGGTCACCGCGGTGCTGGACTCCATCAACGCTGCCCTTGTACTGGTTGACGCCGGCGTGCGCCGACCCCGTTGGTGGCCCAGTTCGCTGCGACGGAATGTACGCGACGCTCGCCGCCGGGGGCAGGCCGAACTGCGCGCGCTGATCGCCGATCACCGCCCCGACGGCCGGCTCCCAGACGGCAGCCCGACCTTGTTGGACACCCTGCACACCGCTTCCGTTCCCACTGATCTGGCGGTACATGTCATGGGCCATGCCCTGGCAAAGGGACTGCCCGCCACGGCCGGCGCCTGGTGCTGGCTGCTGCACGACCTGGCTGCCAATCCCGACGACATGGCACGGATCCGCGCCGAGGCCACCGCCTGCCGCGGATCCGCCGAGGAGCTGTCGTACACCAGGGCGTTCGTCCGGGAATCGATGCGCACTCACCCGCCCGCCTGGCTGCTGGCCCGTGAGACGTTCGCGCCGACCGCGGTCACCGAGCGGTGCACCGTCCCCGCAGGCACGACCGTCTTCATCAGCCCGTACCTGATCCACCGTGACCCTCGCTACTGGCCCGATCCACACCGGTTCGCCCCACAGCGCTGGATGTCCCCGGACACCAAGCACCACCGCTACGCCTACCTGCCCTTCGGCGCCGGGCCCCGGGTCTGCGTCGGCCTGCATCTGGGCGAGGTCCTGCTCACCCTGACCGCGGCCCGCATCGCCACCCGCTATCAGCTCACCGTCTCCACCCCGGCCACCGCGCCGGCCTTCACGTCGGTGCTGCACCCGACCGGGCTCTCCCTCCAGCTCACCCACCGCGCTCCGGGTACCTGATCGGCTCGGGCCGACCAGCCGGCCGGGAGTGACAGGCCCGGTGGCGCGAGGGAATGCCGTCCCCGAGCAGAAGTCGTCGGCGGCTGAACCGTTGGACGGTCGCCGAGAGCAGTCCGGGCGGCGAGGGCCTGGGCCCACGCCGCCCGGCTGCGGGTCGAGATCGAGGGCGCCGCGTAGCCGCCGAGCAGCACGCGCGTGTTCACTCGTCGTGCTCGTCCGGCTCTCCGGCCCAGCCACGACTCGAAGGCGGCATACCGCCCGGAGGTGAGCCGGGTGGCGGGTTCCGATTCCTGCCGCGAGCCGGCCCAGCCCGCAGGGGGCGCGAAGCCGCCCCGTCCTCCCGGCCGCCGCCATCGACGACCCGTCCCCGAGGCAGGCGCCGCACTGCGGCGCCTGGACGTCGGACTCAGGGAGAAGACGTTCTGGAAGCTCCTCCACGAAGGCGCCGCACGGGCAGATGAGGTGCTGTGCCTGAACGCGGAAGGCCTGTACCCGTAGGACGAGCGCGGGAAGATCACGGCCAAGGGCGACGCGACCGAGTGGAATCACCGGCAATCCGGCACCGCTCGGCTCCTGACCCGACCGATCGCCCACCGCATCCGCGGCCCGCTGTCGAGGACATCGAGAACCCGGGCGGCTTCACGCCGCACCGGCTCGGCCACAGCGACCTCACCCACGGCGCCTCGGCCCCGATGCTGCTCGCCCGCGCTCGCCGCGGTGCCCGTCCGCGCCCTGGAGCGATACGCCCCCGGCGTCGACTCGGTCACCTGACAGGTCGCCGAACGCGACCCGGCTGCGCGCCGCCGAACGTAAGTCCGGGCAGATCATCCTGTTACCACTTTTGGGTGCATCTCGGTCACACTCCGTGGCGTTCCCGAACCCGGCTCGGCGGGACATGCGCACGGTCATGGGACCCTCGCGAGGGAGTCCGATGAGGGCGAGGAGTGCCTGTTCCCGTCGGCAGCCATGCCTGCATCGTGGCCCACAGCCGCCACCTCGGAACTGAGTCGCCGCCCGACCCGTTCGGCCGCCATGTCATCAAATCCCGCCTTTTGCAAGCCAGTTGAAGCAGTGCTTTCTCCGCCTGCATCGCCCTGCCATCCCCTGACCAAGAAGGCGCAAAGGCATCCGCGCGGATCGCGCGCAGCCCGCTGGGACGGGTGGGCGCACCGCCACCACGCGCAACGCGCCTGATGTGCAAGGCGCTTGACGCTCTTGACTCATGGTGACACTACGTCATATTCCGTCTCGGTGGGTGCAATAGCATCGCCGCCACACGCGTAAGACAAGGGGCGGAGATACAATATGTGTGGAATCACCGGATGGGTCTCGTACAGCAGGAACCTCTCCTCTGAGCAGGAGACCGTCGACGACATGACCGAGACGATGGCCCTCCGGGGGCCGGACGAGCGTGGTACCTGGACGTCCGGGCCCGTCGCACTCGGCCACCGGCGACTGGCGATCATCGACCTGCCCGGCGGGCGGCAGCCGATGACGCTGGACACCCCGGACGGCCCGCTCGCCCTCGTCTACTCGGGCGAGACCTACAACTTCGAAGAGCTCCGCGAGGAACTCGCGGGCCGCGGACACCGCTTCACCACCCACTCCGACACCGAGGTCGTGCTGCACGGCTACCAGGAGTGGGGTCCGGCGGTGGCTGGACGCCTCAACGGCATGTTCGCGTTCGCCGTCTGGGACGGGCGCGAGAACAAGCTCGTGATGATCCGCGACCGGATGGGCATCAAGCCCCTGTACTACTACCCCACCGACGACGGGGTGCTCTTCGGCTCGGAGCCCAAGGCGATCCTCGCCAACCCCCTCGCCCGCCGGGAAGTCGCCCTGGACGGCCTGCGGGAGCTCTTCGCCTTCGTCAAGACACCCGGACACGCCGTCTGGGCGGGCATGCGCGAGGTGGAGCCGGGCACCGTCGTCACCGTCGACCCCAACGGCCTCCGCACGCACACCTACTGGGCGCTGGAGACCCGCCCGCACACCGACAGCCGGGACGAGTCCGTCGGACACGTCCGCGCCCTCCTCGACGACATCGTGCGCCGTCAGCTGGTCGCCGACGTACCGCGCTCCACCCTGCTCTCCGGCGGTCTGGACTCCTCGGCCATCACCGCGCTCGCCGCGCGGCAGCTGAGCGAGACGGGCGAGACCCTCCGCAGCTTCACCGTCGACTTCGTCGGCCAGACCGAGAACTTCGTCGCCAGCGAACTGCGCGGCACCCCCGACACCCCCTTCGCGCACGAGATGGCGCGCGCCGCCGGCACCGACCACCAGGCCATCGTTCTCGACTCCCAGAAGTTCGCCGACCCCGAGCTGCGCTCACAGACGATCCGCGCACGGGACATCCCCATGGGCCTCGTCGACCTGGACCCCTCGCTGTACCTGCTGTTCAAGGGCATCCGGGAGCACTCCACGGTCGTCCTCTCCGGCGAGGCGGCCGATGAAGTCTTCGGCGGCTACCGGCAGTTCTTCGACCCGGTGGCGCGCGAGGCCGACACCTTCCCCTGGCTGATGAAGTTCGCCAAGCAGGCCGGCGACGACGGCAACATCCTCACCCCGGACGCCGTCCGCGCCCTCGACCTGGACGGCTTCGTCCGCGACAGCTACCGGTCCGCCGTCTCCGGCGTCCAACGCCTGGACGGCGAGAGCGACTTCGAGTTCACGATGCGGAAGCTCTGCTACCTGCACCTGACCCGCTTCGTCCGCACCCTGCTGGACCGCAAGGACCGCGTGAGCATGGCGGTGGGCCTGGAGGTACGCGTACCCTTCTGCGACCACCGGCTCGTGGAGTACGTCTACAACACCCCCTGGTCGATGAAGTCCTTCGACGGCCGCGAGAAGAGCCTGCTGCGCGAGGCTGCCGCGGACGTCCTCCCCCGCTCCGTGTACGACCGCGTCAAGAGCCCCTACCCCTCCACCCAGGACCTCGGCTACACCGAGGGGCTCAAGCAGCACGTGCAGGACATTCTCGCCAAGCCCTCCCACCAGGTCTTCGACCTCGTCAGCAGGGACTGGGCCGAGCACGTCGTCAACACCGACACGGCGCGGATCAGCCTGGCGGCCCGGTGCGGGCTGGACCGCATGCTGGACCTGGCCCTCTGGATGGACATGTACCAGCCGACCCTGACCCTCTCCTGACCCGGCCGGCGGGCCACGGGGAGGATCACCTGACACAGGCGCTCACGAGGACGTCGCTCCCGACGTCGTCATCTCACCGCACCGGCTGCCGCGTTCGCTCTCCAGCACGATCCGCACCGCGCCCTCACGGGAACCCGGCGTCGAGGCTGCGTCGCATCCCGCCCTCAACCGGCGAATCCCCAGGCGAGCGAGCCGATTTCAGGCCGGGAGCTGCACGGCCGGACCTTCACGACCCGGGTCGAGGCGAACCCCGCGCTCTTCGAGTACATCGACGGCTTCAACAACAGCCGCCACATTCAGGAGAAGCTCGGCAGGCTCATTCTCATAAGGTCCGAAGAAATGACTAAGTACCTCGATCGGGTGATGGCCAAATGGGGGAACCTGAACCCTTCTACCCACTCCGACCAGCTAAAACATCCTCCCGAGCGACGGGCGGGACCTTGCTCCATCCGTGTAGCGAGTAGGAGCGATACGCCAAAGTGTTCATCGGACGGGTGCCCGAGTCCACCCAATGGCCCCGGCGCACCAGTGGCGGGGTATCAGACGTAACAGATGAGTAGGTGACCGTAATGATCAAGAAGATCCGACGCGTGATCGGCATGCAGAGCCCCAGCCTGGCCGGCCGTTACGAGATGTACACCTGGGCGCTGTAACAGAGCCAAGTGATGACTGGGGGCGGGCATCTGCACTGATGCCCGTCCCCAGCCCTTTGACGGAGGGCGGATCGTGGCGACCTCACCTCTGGCCGCCGCACTCGTCCTCGCGTCTCCCGTCGGCCCGCTTCGAACAGCCGCTGCGGGCAGCGGTCGCACCTTCGGAATGGCACAGGGAGGGGTGAGAGAGATGAAGGAGCGCGTCTCCTTTGGTAGTTCGGCCCGTGCATTGACGCGTATGCGGTGGCTCTGGGACGGGAGGGTTCCACCTCAGGGCCTGTACTCAAGGGTGGATCCCACATGAGCTTGCTTCTCGAAAGGCGGCGCCGTACGGCCCCGCAGACCCGTGGCCCCGAGGCCGCCCGGCCACGGGCCCTTTCGGTGATTCCCGGGCGACAGCGCTGGCATGTCGACGCGGTGAGCCGTGACCCCGTGGTGGCGCGACTGCTGGAGGAACTGCTGCTGGTGGGCACGAGGGTCCAGCAGGTCCGGGCCAATCCCATCACCGGCCGGGTACTTGTCGTGCACGACCCGGCCATCCCGTCGGCCGAGGTGGCGACGCTGCTCGGAGAAGCCGTGGGGCGAGCGGTTTTCGCCTCACGCAGCAGTGCGGGCCGGAGCGAACTTGCCGCCGGACACGGAACGGACCACCGGAACGGGAAGGGAACCTCCGCGAGGAGCACGCCGGCCGCGCCCGGTAGGGCGGAGACCGCCCGGTCGCTGCCTGCCCTACCGCCATCGGGGAAGGACGGTCCCCCTGACGACATTGCCGTGCACGGTCCCCGCACCCGATTGTCGAGGGGTCTCGTCGCGGGCGCGGTCACCACGCTCGCCCTCGGCTGTGGTTGGCTCTGCCGGAGGTTGCTCGCCCGACCCCTCGTCGGCCTCGGCGTGGCCGTGGCGGCGACCGCCACGGTCGTCAAACGCGCCTCGCGACGTTCCGCTGCTCAGGACCCGCCGGACGCCGACGCGCACGAGAGCGCGGACGGCAGTACGGACAAGCATCCTCTCTGGCGGATGATCGGCCCGCACAAACGCAAGGCCGCATGGGCCTCCCTGCTCTCGGCCACCGGGCAGATCGTCGAGGCATCGATGTTCGTCCTCAGCTCCTTGGGCGTACTGCTCCTGGCGAACGGTGGGAACGCCACGCTGGCCGGCCTGGGAATCACTGCCGTCACCGGTCAACTCGCCTTCCTCGCCGGGGCCATCGCGCTGGCGTGCCTGGCAAGCGGCGCCCTGAACTACAGCGCGACGGCCGCATGGCGCGACCTGGGTCACGAGGTGGAACACGACTGGCGCACCCGCACCCACGCGCACGCGCAGCGACTGCCGATGGCCTACCTGGAGGACGAGCGCACCCACCACGTCGCGTCCGTGCTGTCCGACGACATCGGCCAGATCAGCCCCTTCCTGGGCAGCGCACCCCACGAAGCGATCCAGTTGGCCACCAGCATCGCCATGCTGGTTCCCGTCTTCACTCTCATGGTGCCCCAGATCGCCTGGATCGCCTTCGCGCCGATCCCGCTGATGGCATGGCTCTCGTACCGCTACCACGACAAGGCGATGACCGAACAGGTGGTGGCCGGCGAGCGGCGCGCCAGCATGAGAAGCCGCATCAGTGAAACGCTCCAGGCCGCCAGCACGGTCAAGTCCTCGTGTACCGAGCCACATGAGGACGAGCGTCTGACCGACCTCAGCCTCCAGTACAGCGCGGCGAACAAGCGCACCGACCGCAGCTCCGCGGCGCAGGCCCTGGTCGTCCGGGCCTGCGCGATGGCGGCGCTGCCGGGTGTGTTGTTGTTCGGCGGCCTAGCGGTCCTCAACGGCCGGATGTCCGCGGCCGTGGTCACCCCGCTGATCCAGATGCCCGGCATGGCCTTGTACCGGCTCTCCCGGCTCGGCGCGGTCACCGACCAGTACCAGCGCGCGCTCGCCGCCTTCGGACGCGTGGAGCGCACGAACCAGCTGCCCGTCGAGCCGGAGACCGGCCGTACCGAGCTGCCCGCCGTCCCGATCGCCGGCCGGATCGACCTTCACGACGTCACCTTCTCCTATCCCGGCCGGCCACCCGTGATCAGCAACCTCTCCCTGGAGGTACCTGCCGGCCGCACCACCGCCATCGTCGGTGCCACCGGGGCGGGGAAGAGCACGATCGCCAAGCTCCTGCTTCGCCTGCGCGACCGCGACGACGGCCTGATCCTCCTGGACGGCGCCGACGTCAACGACCTGTCCCTGCAGGACCTCCGCCGGACCATCGGCTACGTGGGCCAGGAGCCGTACCTGTTCGACGCCACGATCGGCGACAACATCCGCTACGGCGCCTTCGACGCGTCCGACGACCAGGTGACCGCCGCCGCGCGCATCGCCGGTGCGCACGACTTCGTCCAGGCACTCCCGCTCGGCTACCGCACGCCCGTCGGTGAACGCGGTGCCGCCCTGTCCGGCGGCCAACGCCAACGAGTCGCCCTGGCCCGCACGATCCTGCGCGACCCGCCGGTCGTCATCCTCGACGAAGCCACCTCGGCCGTGGACAACGAAACCGAAGCCGCGATCCAGCGCGCGCTGAACGCCTTCGGCCACCAACGGACCATGCTCGTCATCGCCCACCGGCTGTCCACCGTACGTGACGCCGATCTCATCTACGTCCTCGACAAGGGCGGCGTTCCCGCAGAGCGCGGCACCCACCAGGAACTGGTCCGACAAGGCGGCCTGTACGCCAACCTGTGGAAACTCCAGGCCGGAGAACAGACGCGGCGCACCACTGCCCGAAAGGCCGGCAACAAAGCCGCTTCCCATACCGCCAAAGCCGACGGATAGCCCCCGGTCACCGATCCGGCGGAGTACGTACCACCACCCATGGCGCGCACTCATCGGGGCGGTCTTCGCCTTGCACCTTGCCCGGCTCAATGCCCGTCCCTCGCAGAACATCCGGACAACCGTTCAGGAGGCCGACCCATGGTGGACTCGAACATCTCCGTCGAGGACGACACCACTACCCACCCGATCCCGGGGCCTGACCGCGGCGGGCGCACGCCGCAACCGATGCACCCCGCCGCGCCGGTCGACCGCCGGATCCCGGCCCTTCGCGATGGATCCCTGGGGCATCTCAGGTGCCATTGGACGAATACGTGTCTCAGGGGCCTGGGGGGAGAGCTGGAGACCCGCTAGGGCCGTGGACGGGATGTCCGGCGGAGGCGTGGAATTCCTGCCGCTATCCCTCGAACTGTCGTCGGCGTTCACCCGCAGGGATGAACTTGTTGCGATAAACGGCCGAGTTATTCCCGAAACCGTTAGCGTTTCACTGGTCGGCCGTGCACAACCCGGTCGACGGCGATACGCAAGAGCGAGCCTGTTGACATACGACGCTTGATCGTTTACCGAGTACCGCTGTCCATGCGGACGGCACTCGCCGGATGGCTGCGGGCCGTCCTGTCAGCCACACGCAGAGAGAGATCACCACCATGCTGCCTCCTGTCCCCTCCTTCCTGCTCGGTCTTCTCGTGGCACCGCTGGCAAAGCGCCTCGCGAAGCCACTGGTGGTCGGCGTCGTCAAGACGTCGGTGGTCCTCGCGATGGAGGTGAAGAAGGTCGCGCACCAGGCCAACGAGGGGCTCCAGGACCTCGCCGCAGAGGCGACTGCCGAGATGATCGGCGCCCAGCTGCGGGCCGACGCAGAAGCGGATGCCAAAGCGGTGAAGCCGCGGTCGGAAGCAGCCGCGCCGGCCGCCGCAGACCCGAGCCACTGACGACGATGACACAAGCCCATTCAAGTACGGAGCCCGACGTTGAGGGTCGTGACCTGGTGAATCCGACCGCCGCGGACGACGCGTCGGTGGACGTGCTGTACACCGCCGAACTCGTAAACGACTGCGGGGCCTACAAGTTGATCGTCCGGGACCTGGCGCACGGCACCCTGCAGTCGGTTGACATCCCCAGGAAGACAGTCGGAAAAATCCCCATGTACCTGTCCATGGTCGGCCTCCAGTAGTGCTCCGAGGCGCACCGAGTCCGGGCACGGCGGCGCCCTGGGGCTTGTCATCCCCTGGCGATGCGGCCGGTACGGCCGGGGTTGCGTGAACCGCCGGATCTCCTTCGCCCGGTCGATCAACTCCCGAAGCCACGTCCGATGCGTGAGTGCTGGGAGCCGTTCCCACAGCGAACAGCCGGCATGCCCCCAAGGCTCTTCAGCCTTGGGGGCCGCGGCGTGCAGGTTCTCGAAGTCCAAGCAAGCGCTGGATCCCTGGAACGCCTCGGCGAGCAGCCACTCGGCTCTGGTGCTCCAGCCCCGTCGGCCCGGTGACACGAAGCGGGTGGCCTCGGCGACGAAGAGATCGGCAGGCCAGACCAGTTCGTAGCTGCTGAGGCCGATCACGAGAGTCCCTTCGCCGAGATCGTCTACGACGACGATCCCCAATTCCTCGCCCACCTCCGCGAACCCCGGCTTTGGACGGCCCCGCTCCGCAGGTGGGACACCGTGGGCGGAGACCGGTCGGCCAATGCGTGGCCCGACAAGGCGGCGGAGATCCCCGGCTACACCTGCCGACGCACATCAGTGGCAGCACGAACCTGACGCCGGCGAATCAGCAGTGCTCGCGTACGCCCCTGGCACGCGCCCCGAATGTGCGGCCTAAGGTGCGGCATCTGCTCTGCGGGACTGGAGAGTTGGGGGAACGCCATGGAGGGCAACGAGCCGAAGAACGTGCGCGAGGTGCTGCGGCAGCTCGCGCAGCCGTCGAACCTCGCGGTCCACTCCAGCGACAAACTGCTGGGCGAGGTCGAAGCCGTCGCGGCGAAGGACGACGAGGAACGCGAGCAGAACGAACTCGACGCGCTGCGCCGCAAGCCGGGCCTGCGACCCGTACCGTCCAGGGAACTCGGCGGCGGCGTCCAGCTGACGCCCTGGGATGTGCTGCACACCCTCGGACGCGCGACCGCGCTCGCGCGGCGTGGTGCCGGGCGGGGGCTCGCGGAGCACTGGGGGTGCCTCAAGTACAGCCAGGCGCTGGAGGGGACGCTCGGAACGTTCATGGCCCTGTCGGCCGAGGGCCGGGACACGGCGGACTACTACAAGGCCCTGCAGTCCGACGAACTCGGCGTCGGGTTCGCGCTGGCCGTGGCCAAGCACGTTCTGGCCAGGCGGTTCC
This sequence comes from Kitasatospora sp. NPDC004669, assembly GCF_040609455.1. Classification (NCBI taxonomy): domain Bacteria; kingdom Bacillati; phylum Actinomycetota; class Actinomycetes; order Kitasatosporales; family Streptomycetaceae; genus Kitasatospora; species Kitasatospora sp. NPDC004669. Next base: position 20,315 of record NZ_JBEXKB010000025.1, on the reverse strand, counting down.
CGGACCACAGCGTGTCGATCGTCCCCGTAGACGCCGCCCTGCGAGCCGGCTTCGCCGTGACCGGCCGGGACAGCGGCGTCTCCGTCGGCTACCGCTACCGCCCCCAGTACTTCGCCGAGGTGTGGAAGCCCGGTCGGCCCTCGCGGGTCTTCCCGATCGCCTGCAAGGGCAACCACAGCGGCGCCTCCGTCTCCCATACCCAACTCGCCTCGGCCGCGGTCCACGCCGAAGCCGTGCACATCGGCGGATGGACGGACACCCCGGCCCTGATCTTCAGCACCGAACTCCCCGTCGACGGGCCGATGACCGTCCACCTGCTGCACGCGCGCGGCAACGGCGGCACACTCACCCACCCGGCCGGCAAAGCCCGCGACCTGGACCTGGAGCTCGACCAGGACAACATCTTCCCCGGGATCCTGCCGCCCGCACGAGACGGTGAGAACCCCGACTCCGTCCCGGGCTTCCACATCGAAGCGGACCAGTTCGCCTGGTTCCAGCACGCCCTCGCCCGCACCGGTGCGGCGGGCCTGACGGCCTTCGCCGGCGACGCGGAAGCAACCGTCCCGTACCTCACCGCCCGGCAGGGCCGCAAGCGGTACGAAGGCATCTCGCACGCCGCGATCGGCAGCGTCCAGGACGCGGACCACGAACTCCTCGGCATCCCGTTCGTCGGCACCGATCACGTCCTGCGCCTCAACCGCACCCGGGTGGAGGCCTTCTCGGGCGTGGCGGAGGACCTCTTCGAGCACCTCGCCGATCGCCGCCTCACCCACTACCGCGACGAGGCCCACGCCCGCCGTTCCTCGTGGCCGACGGCCACCTGGGACGACGACTGGGACGGCCCCGTCTCCATCCACCCGGACGGATCCGTCCTCGCCCTGCGCGTGCTCCCGGAGCGGGACTGCTGACGGAGCAACGCCCCTGCGTGTTCCGGACTCCGGCTTCCGGTCGGCGCGACGGCCTGCCCGGACCGAGAACACTGGGCGGCCGACGAGAGACCGGGCCTGCCGGGCACAGCCACGCCACCTGCCATGCCCGCCGCTCTGCTCATCCCTCGTCGTCCGCCTCCGGCCGCCAGGCCCGGAGCAACGCGTGCACGGGAAGTGCGGAGTCTGGCACCGCGAGACGGGAGACCGGCATGGTGCTGGTGGCTCCCTCGATGAGGTGCTCGCCGATCAGATGCGGGACGAGCAGGGCCACCGTGCCGGACGGCCAGTCGACCGCGACCTGGTAGGTGGCGATGACGGCTGCCTCCCACGTGGTCAGCGGATCGTGCGCCCGTTCCTCGTAAGGCTCCTTCTCGGCGGCGGGGATCTTGACGGCGACGAGCTGCCGCGGGGCTTCGCCGTGCAGGGCGGCCTGCCGACGGGCCTCGCGGATCCAGTCCGCGGCGAGCTGGTCGAACGCGGCCTCGGTCTCGGGGCGGCCCTTTCGGCGGCGGCCGAACGCGTCGTCCACCACGGAGGACACCGCCCAGCCGTTGTCCTCCAGGCGGCTCCACGACCAGGATGCCCGGAGCTCCCAGGCGTGCCAGGCGCGTCGCACCACCTTGGCCGCATCCGCTCCGAGGCCCGCGAACTCCGGGCCCGGCGTGAATTCCAGGTCCGGCAGTAGCCCGACCGCTGCGGCCTCCACCAGCGGGACCGGCTGCACCAGGGCGGCGAACGCCCGGCGCTCCTCGTCGATGACCTCGGCGAGCCGGACCTGCAACGGCTCGGCCCAGGGCCGCAGAACGGGGAACGCCTGGAGGGCCTTGTTGCTCCTGAGTAGGACGGTGTGCAGGTGTCGCCAGTGCTCATGGTGGTGGCGCCGCGTCTCACGGGCGCGGGAGTAGCGCTCCCAGGCCTCGTCGTCGAAGTCCTCTTCCTGCTCCTCGGCTTTGCCGTCCGTCTCGTCCGACGGCTCACCCGTACTGCTCGGGGGTATTCTCCAGTGGCCAGGGCGAGGGCGGCGTCCGCTTCCTCCGCCTTCTCCTCCGCAGAGTCGGGTTCGCGGTCGAGCCAGATCTTGAGGGTGCCGATGTCGATGACCGCCGCCAGGAGTTTGAGGAGCGGGCTGTCGGCGGGAAGTGGCCAGCGGCAGGTCCCGCACAGCCGTCCCACAGCCTCACCCAGCGGGATCTCGGCGCTCCGGACGGAAGAGGCCGACCGCAGCAAACCGCAGTCTTCGTCGCCGTGAAGCTTGCCCTTGCCGGACGCCGTGGCGTAGCAGGTAAGGGGGACGTTCCAGGCAGGGCCGAGAGGAATCTCCGGAGTGAACGTGCGGCCGAGCGGAACAAGACGGACTGCGGCGGTAGTCGACGGCATGCTGGCACGCTAGCCGTTCCCACTGACACCCGTGCCGATATCCCTCCGCTGCCCTCCAACAGCGGCCACACGCCAGGGAATCCCCGAGACCGCGGCCGCCCGGGCTGCTGGGCCGTCAGAGACACAGCGACATCGCGGGGGACAACTCCTCGGCGACTCGGGTACGGTGTCGGACAGGGCCAGGTCCGGACCGCCGACAGCATCGGCGGAACCAGCCTCGGCCGATTGCCTTCTCCACCGTCCGGAGGCGCGTCAGCAGCGCGCCTACCAGCGGAACTCCACCATCTTCCGCGCCGCCATCGGCATGGCGCGCCTTCCACCGCACCGGAGTTCCCCGCATGCCCGAGCGCCAACTCACCGCCTCACCCCGCGACTTCCTCTGCGAACACACCCCCAGCAAGAGCCGCGTCCTCGCACTCCTCGCCCACGACGACGGACCCGACTCGCTCCAGGCCGTCCTCACCTGCCGAGACCCCGAACTCGCCCACCGCGCGGCCGAACTGCTGCGCCGAACCATGAGCAGGGCGGCGGGTGTCCTGCCGGCGGATTCCGTGGACGGTCTGTGCGTGCAGTTGCCAGACGCTCCGGCGTCCTCGCTCCGGCAGGCCGTGGCCCACGTGCTCGCTGGCACCTGGCCGGCCGCCACCGGAACGCTCATCACCTGGCCCGAAGGATCCGCTCACGAGGACCCGGGTCAGGACGACGACGCCGACAGCGAGGGCAGCGGCGACAACGACGAGGCCACGGAATCCGGCGGCCCCGCACGGGGTGAGGCGCGGCTGCGCGACCTGCCGGGCCAGGTCGTACGGATCGCCACGCTCCGCGAGTTCCACGTCCACGACCGGCAAGCCCTGCTGGACGCGGCGGGCGAGCAGGGCTGGGAGCCGATGCCGGCCGACCAGCTCGACGATGACGACCCGCACGACGTGGTCGGCGCGGTCATGTGGCTCGCGGACCCGCCCGTCGACGTCGATGGGGCGGACAGCCTCACCGAATGCAGCCAGGCCTCTCTGCTTCGGCGGGACAAGGGCCACGAGGTCGCCTCGTGGAGCGCCGAACCGGTCGTGGCGGACTTCGGACCGGGCTGGCGCGCCGCCCGCGCCGGGCAGCCTCCCGAGGACGCACTCGAGGAGGAACTCCCCGACTTCGCGGCGCTCTTCCCTGCGGAGCCTCCGCATTGCGAGGACCCGGAGTGCGAGGACGAGCGTTGCCTTTGGCAGTTGACCCCCCGCACGGCCGACCTCCTCTACACCGCGCTGTCACTCCTGGCCGACGAGGCGTACGACGACGCCGAGGAACTCGGCGACGGACGCCTCGTACCGGACGAGCACGAGGGCAGCTGGGGCGTGTTCCCACGGTTGCCGAAGCTGACCTTCGCCAGCGACCTCCAGTGGCGCCGCCGCTTCGCCCGCGCCGCCGACGACCTCGCCGACGACCTCGAACGCGGCCACTGGCCGCGGCCGACCTGCACAGCCGAGGAACTCGCCCTGCACCTCGCCATCGACGACGCCGGCGACAGCGCCGATGAGCTCGGGGACGACTCCGACGGCACCGGGCACGGCACGCGCAGCACGCTGCCGGTCCACCGCGACGACTACGACTTCGGTGCCTGCACGGACATGTTCTTCCAGGACACCGACGTCCTCATGCTCTACAGCTCCCGCTTCGACGGCATCGAGGACCCCGACGGCGACGCCAACCGGCAGCTCGGCGTGGGCGACCTGCGCGCGCAGGCGTGGTTCGAACCGTTCGGGAACGTCACGGTCCGAGACCCCCACCGAGGCTTCCGCCGCTGAATGGCAGGGCCCGGCGCCGGACGGCGGGCGGACGCACCTTGCGTGCCTCCGCCCGCCGTCCGCGGCGACCAGGGAGGAAGGCCGGCGGGGCACTTTCGGCCCGGCACGGCAGGTCGGGTGACCGACCAACCGGGCGGCTATGCCGCGAGCGGCAGGTCGTCGTCGCCGCGGGGGATGGCTCGGAGCCGGTCCGGCTGGGCTTGGTCGAGTGCTCGGGTGAGGGCGTTGACGGCCTGGTCGGCGGAGTCCTTGAAGAGGTGGCCGTAGAGGTTGATCGTGGTCGCCAGGGTGGCGTGGCGCAGGGTCTTGGAGACGATGGCGATGGGGATGCCTTCGGCGATCATGATGCTGGCTGCGGTGTGTCGCAGGTCGTGCAGCCCGATCTTCGGGAGTCCGAGTTCGGCGGTGCGTTTGCGGAGCTGGTCGAGGACCCACTGGGGCCGCAGCGGCGATCCGTCCGCGTGGGCGAAGACCAGGCCCACGAGTCGGCCATCGGGGTGGTCGGCCATCTGGAGGTCGGCCTGGCGGTGGAGGGCGGCCATGACCCTGGGGGAGAGGCTGATCCAGGCTCGGCTGGCCTCGGTCTTGGGCTGGTTGAAGTGGAGGTCGCCGTTGTCCACGGCGGACAGGGTCCAGCGGACGAACAGCTTGCGGTCCATGAGGTGGACGTCCGACCAGTGCAGGGCGAGGACCTCACCGCGGCGCATGCCGGTGCCGATCAGGACTTCGAACAGGTCGGCCAGTGGGTCGGCATACTGCTCCGCGTTGTGCAGCAGGAACACCGCGGCCTCCTTCGGCGTCCAGCACATGCGCTCCTCGGCGCGGGGCTTGGGCGGCACGCAGTGCTCGGCCGGGTTGAACTTCAGCCGCCACGACCGCACCGCGTGGTTCAGCGCGTTGCGCAGCGTCGAAACCACCCGGTACAGCGTGACCCGACCCCGGCCGGCCTTCCGCTGTCCGGCCATCCAGGCCTCGATCTGCTTCGGCCGCAGGTCCAGCAGCCGGCACCGCCCGAACGCGGGGACCAGGTCCCTCTCCACGTACGCCTTGTAGCCGGCATAGGTGTTCGCCGTGAGCACCTCCTTCCGCGCCGCTAGCCACTCCCGCAGGTACTCCGCCACGGTGGTGCGACGCTCCTCGTACGCCCCGCTCAGCTCACCCTCCAGCACCGCCGCCAGCTCCTGCGCCGCCTCAACCTCGGTCGCGAACCCGCCACGACGCCGGGTGCGCCGCCGGCCGTCCTGCGGCGCCAGGTCGACGCAATACGTCCACGACCCGTGCCCCGCCTCCTCCAGCAACCGCTCACACCACGCACCCAGCTGCTTCCCGCCCTCGTCCCGGCACCCGCACCGCCGGTACACCCTGCCCCGCTGCGCACGCTGTCCCATGAGCTTCCCCTTCTCCCGGACTGCCTGGTGAATCTGGGGCAAGAGTGGCTGCTGTGTCGGGTGTGGCGGCAGAGCGCGTTGGGCGGTGCGTGAAGTCCTCAGAACTGGATGGCGAGGACACGCTCAAGACGACACACCGCCCGGAAGATCACTATCCGTATCCAGTGGGTAGTCGACCCTGATCCGACCGGACTGCCTCGTCTGGCCAGGGGCAATGCGCGACGGGCTGCTGCGGTCGGCAGAAGGGTCCTGCTGAAGGGTCGACAGATTGCTGTCACTCGCGGTGACGAAGGCGGGTCCGGGGGCCTGGGGACCATTTGGGGACCAGCTTGGGACCGCGCCTGGTGAGCGCCCGTGAGCGCCCGTAGGCGATAACGGGCATCTACGTACGAACTTGAACCCGCCTGGGCATCCGCCGGGCTCCGGCTCTGTCGACCGCAGATCTCCATGGTGAGTTTCAACTTCCGTTGTTTTCAGTGTACTTGACCAACAAATAAGCCGAGGCCGTGAGGTCTCGGCTGTCGACACTAGTTGAACCCCTTGACTGGGGGTCAAGGGGTCGCAGGTTCAAATCCTGTCGTCCCGACCAGCGTTTTCGCAGGTCGTAGGCCGTTTCCACCGTGAGGTGGGAGCGGCCTTGACGCGTTTTTCGGGGCTCGTGAGTGCATTGTGAGGGCGGGATTTCGCCCGAGCTGATCACGTCAGGGATGCGGTGTCTCAACTCGCCTTCCGTTGCTGGGTTCTGGTGGCGACCCTCTGGTTGCGTACTCGGGTGGTGTGATCCCCGGGTGCGCGCGGGCGTGGGAGCTCGATTGGGCTGGCGGAGGTGAGGGCGTGGTCGATGGTGTCGACGGCGTCGCGGGCGGCCTGGGTGGTGAGGTGGCCGTAGATGTTCGCGGTGGTGGACAGGGTGGCGTGCCGCAGGGTCTTGGAGACGACGGTGAGGGGGACGTCAGCGGTGATGGAGATGGTGGCCGCGAGGTGGCGCAGGTCGTGGACGGTGGTGCGGGGGACGCCGAATTCGCGGCAGAGGTCGTGGAAGTGGTTGAGGACGTAGGCGGGGTGGAGGGGGCGTCCGTCGGGGCGGTGGAACACGAAGCCTCCGTGGTCCGCGTGGGAGAGCGACGGATCCTTGTCCTCGGCGCGGTGGCGCAGTGCGATGGCGACGCGCGCGGAGAGGGCGACCCAGTCCTTGCTGGAGCGGGTCTTCGGTGAGGTGAGGATCAGACGGTTGTTGTCAATGGCGGAGAGCGTGTAGCGGATGTACAGGACGCGTTCAGGCAGGTGGACGTCGTCCCAGTGCAGGGCGAGGGCTTCGCCCTTACGGATGCCGGTGCCGATGAGGACTTCGATGAGGTCGGCGAAGGCCGGGTCGGTGGCTTGGCAACAGTGCAGGAAGTGGATCGTGTCCTGCACGGTCCAGATCTGCCGTTCTGCCGCCGCGGGTCTCGGGATGACGGTGGGGCGGGCCGGGTTGTAGGGGAGCCGGCGGTGGCGGGCGGCGTCGCCTAGGAGTCTGATGAAGATCTTGAAAATGCGCCCGGCTTGCACCAGTTCGACCTGATTGACATTTGCCGGCAATCTGGGGCGAACTGGGCGACCGAACCAAGATCTTCAGGAGACTCCTAGGGTGCTGGAGAGCGTGGCGAGGCAGCGGTGGACGGTGACCTTGCCGCGTCCGGCTGCGAGTTGAGTATGGGTGAAGGCGGCGATGTGGGAGTGGCCGAGGTCATCGAGCCTGATCGCGCCAAGGGCGGGGACGAGGTCGTTGGTGACGTAGTCGCGGTAGCGGACGTAGGTGGTGGGCTTCAGGGTGAGCTGCTTGTCCTTGAGCCAGGCCGTGAGGTAGTCGGCGAGGGTCTGGTTGGGGTCGGCGCTGAAGCCGGCGGCCTGGCCCTCGACCATCCGGCGGAGTCCTGCGCGGGCTGCGTCGGCGGTGGGGTAGCCACCGCGACGGACGTTGTTGCGTCGGTGATCGGGGGAGGGGAGGTCGAGGGAGAAGGTCCAGGCGCCGTGATCGGGGTCCGCGACGAGCTCGGGGCAATGGGCCCCGAACTGCTTGCCAGCCTCGTCGCGGCAGCCGCACCGGCGGTAGACGTGCCCGGCGTGGGCTGCGGAGCGCATGGTGATCACTTCCAACGCGGGTCGTACGAACAGCCATGCTCATGGTCTCCTGACAGACGTCAGCCGACGGTGAACCCCCGCACTCACGCCGTGCCCACAAGCGGGCGAAATGGTGCCCTGACCTGCGACGATCTCTTGTTGCGGCGACAAGGGATCGTAGTCGCGCGCCCACACCTTACGGGTTCGTCCCGATGGGACTTCCGTCAACACTGCGGCAAGGGACATTGTGCGAGGCACTTGGTCGACGCTGTTGTCTGCAGGTGCGGGGATGGTTAAGCAGACTACTGACTTCGGCTCGTTACTGACTTCGGCGCTTCGGGGTGATGGATCGGCGCGTTCTACCGGCGGACCGTCGCAGCCGTTTCCAGGATCTGCCACCGGCGTCACCTTCAAGCGCCGAGGTCAGTAACTCCCTTTCCCCTCCAGCGATCTCGCTCACTTGGTCGCCTCCTGGCCGATGAGCAGGTCGAGCAGGCCGGCGGGGGCGTTGTCGCCGAAGATCAGCTGGTGATTCTTGTCGGATTCGGCGGCGAACTGGGCACTGCGGGGAAAAAGGGCCTGCTCGTACTCCGCAAGGGCGGCTTCGACGTCGTCGGGATGTGCGGCGATGGCTTTGCCGAGTTCGGCGCCGTCGAACATGGCGAGGTTGGCGCCCTCCCCGGCGAACGGTGACATGAGGTGGGCGGCGTCGCCCAGCAGCGTCACTCCGGGAACGCGGTCCCAGCGGTGGCCGATCGGCAGGGCGCTGATCGGGCGCGGGGCGAGGGCTGTTTCCCCGTCAGTGATGAGTGCGGTGAGTTCAGGCGCCCATCCGGCGAATTCTGCCGTGACCTGGGCCGCCGCCGTTTCGGGACTGGCGACAATGGCGGCGATCCAGTCCTGCGGCTTGTTGAGCGCGACGTAGGTGTGAAGAACGGCGTCGGCCTCTCGATGGCCAAGGATCCCCTTGCCGGCCGTGACCGCGAACAGGGAACCGTCGCCGACGGCCTTGGCCGCTGCGGGGTGGCGCTGGTCGGCGTCGTACAGGTAGGTCTCGATGAACGACGTGCCGACGTACTCGGGCTTCGCGTCGGAGAGTAGCGGCGCCGGATCCTCGACCAGGCGCCGTCCGCGCCGACGAGGAGGCCGGTCGTCACGGTTGGCCCGTCGGCGAAGGTCAGCTCGTGCCTCCCGTCTCCGAGGGGGTGGACGCTGGTGACCTTGTGTCCCCACTGGATCATCTCGTCGGGCAGCGAGTTGATCAGGATCCGGCGCAGGTCTCCGCGGAGCACCTCCGGGCGACCGCCTGTGCCGTCGTTGGGCTGGTCGAGCAGTACCGCGCCGTGCTGGTCGAGCACGCGCAGGGCCTCGCCGCCTTCGTGGATGATCGCGCGGAACTCGTCGGTGAGGCCGGCCGCTTCGAGGGCGAGCTGGCCGTTGTACTCGTGGATGTCGAGCTGACCGCCCTGTGCGCGGGCGTCCGCCGATATCTCGGCTTCGTAGATGGTCGCGGGGATGCCGTGCAGGTGCAGGACCCGTGCGAGGGTCAGGCCGCCGAGCCCGGCGCCGACGATCGTGACGGGAGTGGTCATGGTGGTTTCCCTTTCGCTTGGACGCCGCGATACTGCGAACAGTGAGCGCAGTAGCGAGGAGGAAGACCGATGGACGACGCTCACACGGTGATCTGGAACCGGCCGGAGCGGGCCGCGAAAGGCCCCGCGCCGTCACGCACCCGGGCGGAGATCACCAGCGCCGCTATCGCGATCGCCGACGCCGAGGGCATCGAGGCGCTGTCCATGCGGCGCGTCGCCAAGGAACTGGGAACGGGCACAGCCTCGCTCTACCGCTACCTGGCGTCCAAAGACGACCTGCTCGACCTCATGCTCGACGCCGTAGCGGCCGAAGGCGGCGGTCCGCCTGCCTCCACCGGCGACTGGCGCAGCGACCTGCGAGGCCTGGCCCGTCGTTCCCGGGCCGCCTTCCACCGGCATCCCTGGATGACCTCCCTCGCAGCAGGGCGCCCGTCGCTTGGACCGAACTCCCTCGATGCCATCGAACACGCACTCGCCGCCCTTGATCCCCTCGGCTTCGATATCGACGTCATGATCACCGTCGTCGACACACTGCAGGCCTTCGTCCGCGGCTACGCCATCGGCGAGCTCGCCCAACAGGAAGCCGTCCGACGCTCCGGAGTCGGCATTCAGCAATGGATGGACGCTCATGCGCCCTACCTCGACAAAGTCGTCAAGAGCGGGCGCCATCCACTCCTCGCCCGGGTCATTCGTGATGCCGAGCTTCCCCACGCGGCCGACAGCGCCGAGCGGGGGTTCGAATTGGGACTCGAACGGCTCCTCGACGGATGGGAGGCCAACCTCCCGGTCCGGCCCTGACGATCCGGCGCCGTCACCTGGCGGTTCATCGGGGAACTCCACCCCCCGACGCCGGCCTCCGCGCGCCGAACCCCCGATGCAACGCGATCCCCCGAAACGACCCGCCAGGGCTTGCACGGATCGGCGGACGCCTCGTCGTATCTGCTTTTGGGCCAGCTCGGCGACCATCTCCGGGGGAAGTCGATCCGCTACTTCAAGCCCTCTCCCGAGGCGATCTCGGAGCTGACCAGCCTCCTCGCGCCCGACGCTACGCGGCGCTGACTCACCTATCTGGTCAAACGAGCGAGCCGGGCCCGGTGGCCGCGTCGTCGGGGTGGCGTCGGCGTTGACCCGGGTACGGGGCTGGGAGCAGCACCGCATACCAGCCGCCGGGCCTTGGGCCGCTCGGGCAGCCGGATGTCGAACGGCATCCGGGTCTCGTCCTTGAACCAGCGCCGGTCGTAGTCGCACACCGCGCAGACCGACCGGGCGGCGCGGGCCTGCTTCTTCGACCAGGCGGGCCACTCCGTCGACAGCGCCACGTTGGCGATGGCCATGTCATCGGCCCTGGGCTGGAACACCGTGAAGTCCCAGTGCGGGGCGTCCTGGGCGATGTCGGCGACGGTCTGCTCCAGCGACGGCATCCACGGCACCAGGTGGGCCAGGTCCTTGCGCAGGATGCGCACCTCCTGGCCCTCGCGCATCGCCTTGCTGTAGGAGAAGGCGAGCCCGGTCAGGCTGCCGGGGCGGTCAGGACGGCCTTGGCCGCCAGCCGGAGATTCCTGATCATCGGATTCGGGTCGCCCTTGCGGCTGACCAGGACGACCTGGCTGGAAGGAGCGCCCTCGATCGGGACGGTGACGAGGTTGGGGCGCAGTGAGCTACGCCGATCGCCGACCGGTAGCACGGCGATCGCCCTGCCACTCGCGACGAGTTCGAGCTTGTCCTCGTAGCTCTCGATCGGCGGCACGTCGGCTCCGAGGATCCGGTAGGAAGTCCAGTCCGCAGTCTCGAACGGGCACGGCGCCGCCTCCTCGCCGGCCAGTTCTTCCGCGGTCACCGACGGGCGGTCGGCCAAGGGATGGCCGCGCGGGACCACGAGCATCCGGGGCTCCTCATACAGAGGGGTGGTGAAGACGTCGTCGGCGGCGAGCGGCAGCGGGGCCCGCGCGATCAGGGCGTCGACGCGCTTGTCGGACAGCGCCCCGACGTCGCGGCAGCTCAGGTACCGGGTGGTGATCTCAGCGTCCGGGTAACGGCGGCGCAGTTCCCGTACGGCGGCAGTGATCACCAAGTCTTCAACGTAGCCGATGGCGATTCGTTCGGTCTCGGCTTGTTCACGTACGGCCAGTTCGGCCTGGCGGGCGGCCTGCAGCAGGGCTTGGGCCCGGGGGAGGAACCTCTGGCCGGCCGGAGTGAGCCGGGCGCCCTGGGGCACGCGGTCCAGCAGTCGTGCGCCGAGATACTTTTCGAGCCGTTGGATCTGGCGGCTCAGCGCAGGCTGGGTCACGTGCAAGTCGGCGGCGGCCCGGCCGAAGTGCTGGTGCGCCGCCACCACGGTGAAGTAGCGCACCAGCCGCAGTTCCAGGTCCTGTCCGAGATCGTTCACCCTTGCAGCGTACGCGTCATGCCGTTTCGGAATGATCAGGTTGCCGGATTGGTCTTGGACGGCGATGCCGCGGTGGGCCTTGACTTAAGGAGCAACGTTTCCCCAGGAAGGCGACAGACGCGATGAAGGCGATCCAGTTCCATGAAGCGGGCGGGCCGGAAGTTTTGCAGTATGACGAGGTGCCGGTTCCCGAGATCGGCCCGGGCGAAGTGCTCGTCCGGGTGCACGCGGCGGGCATCAACCCGCCGGACTGGTACCTGCGTGAGGGGATGAAGGTCATGCCGGCCGAGATGAGGCCGGCCCTGGAGTTCCCTCTGGTCCCCGGAACGGACATGTCGGGAGTGGTCCAGGCGGTCGCTCCGGACGTGCTGGGGTTCGCCGTCGGTGACGAGGTCTTCGGCATGCTGCGGTTCCCCGGATTCGACGGCCGGACTTACGCCGAGTACGTGGCCGCGCCGGCTTCGGACCTGGCTCACAAGCCGGCCGGTATCGACCACGTGCAGGCGGCTGGGGCGCCGATGGCTGTGCTTACGGCGTGGCAGTACCTGGTTGACCTCGGCCACGACGTGCCGTCTGTTTTCACCGGTCAGGTGCACCAGCCGGTGCCGATCACGCCAGGGATGACCGTGCTGGTCAACGGGGCCGCCGGTGGAGTGGGTCACTTCGCGGTGCAGCTGGCGAAATGGAAGGGGGCACACGTGATCGCGGTGGCCTCTGGGCGGCACGAGCAGTTCCTGCGCAAGCTCGGCGCCGATGAGTTCATCGACTACACCAGGACGCAGGCCGCGGACGTGGCCAGCGGTGTCGACCTGGTGATCGACACCGTCGGTGGCCCGGACAGCTCACGCTTCCTGACCGTGCTCAAGCGCGGCGGCACCATGCTTCCGGTGTTCTTCGCCCAGTACGACCCGGAAGAGACGGCGAGTCTGGGCATCACGGTCTCGAACATTCAGGTGCGTTCCAACGGCCCCCAGCTCGCCGAGATCGGGCGCCTGTTCGACGAGGGCAAGCTGCAGGTCGGGGTGGACAGCACCTACCCGCTGCCCGAGGCGGGCAGCGCACACACGCGAGCCGCGCAGGGCCACATCCAAGGCAAGATCGTGCTGACGGTGGTCTCGTGATCGCCGAACTCCAGCAAGCCGTGGCGCACTACGCCCACGCCCTGGACGAGCTGAATGTGCCCGAGCTGGAAGCGGTTCTGACCGAAGACACCACCTGGACCTTTACGATGCCCGGACAGGGAGTGCTCGGCCCGGTCGCCGGACGCGCGGCGGTGCTCGACTTCATCCGTGACGGGCACACGGCCCAGACCGGAAGGGTGCGGCACCACCTGGGCAATGTCGTGGTCACGACGACGGACGCCGTCACCGCTGAGGTGCGGGCCTATCTGGTGCAGACGAGGAACACCGGCGAGAGCATCCAGATGATCTCGACCGGGGTCTACAAGTTCTGCCTGCGCCGCTCCGACGGTGGGTGGCGGATCGCCGAGCTCACCTTGACGCTGGACAACGCCGTTTAGGGCGGGGCCAGGCAGTGTGTCCGGCGGATCGTCGGGTGCCTGCCGGCGGCGCCCGGGTACCGATTGGGCCGACGACGAACAGCACGGGCCTCTGTAGGGGGATGGCCGGCTGGTCGACGCATTGTTGGCACGTGGGTACCGGCCGGTCCAGCCGGAGCGAGCCGGCTGGACCGTTGGCCGACGAGCAGTATCTGGTACGGGCCGAACCCGCCCTTACCGATGTGGCGTTCGAAGCGGTGCAGCCGCAGCCGAATCCGAGCGTCTTCCAGTCAGCGGGCCATGCCGATCGTGCTTGCCGAGCCGTCTCGGCCAAGATCAGCCTGCCGGACCCGGACATCGACCTGGACGCCGGCACTCTGATTTTCAGGAGAGTTCATGCCTGACGCCCCTAGGTCAACGTCAACTCCGCCACCAAGTCGGACAGTACATGCCACGATCGTGTGCCACTGGGAACCGATCCATGCCACGCGCCGGCTCCGGCTACCTCCAGCCGGCGCGGCTCGACAGTCAGCGGGCGATTGAGATCGCGAAGGGTGTGAATCCGCTGGAGCGGATGACGTGCGGGACGAAGAGGATCGCGGCCTCTGTGGCGCGGGCGGTCTGGATCCCGCCGAGATCGGTGATCCAGTCCTTGTGCCAGCCGAGGTCGGTGAGCAGTTCGCGGACGGTCTGTTTGGCCTGGGGGTCCTCGCCGGAGAGGAACGCGGTCGGTGTCTGGGTGAGCGTGGCCGGTGCGGTCATCACCGGGAAGAGCATGGTGTTGAGTGTCTTGACGACGTGCGTTTCGGGGAGTGCTTCCTGGAGTCGCTCGGCGAGGCTTGAGCCGGGGTAGATCAGATCGGCGGGCAGTCCGTCCGGTCCGTCGAGGGTGGCGTTGGAGACGTCGACGAGGATCTTGCCGCGCAGTTCGTCGCGCAGGGCGACGAGCCGCTCCAGCGAGCCGGCGCCCGGGGTGGCGTTGATGACGATCCGGGCTGTCCGGGCGGCGTCGGCGGCGGCGCCCGGCGCGCGGTCCGCCACGGTCACCTCATGCCCTGCCCGGGTGAGGGCTGTGGCCAGGTTGCCGCCGACGCGGCCGTTTCCGAGAACTGCGATCGTGGTCATGATGATCTGGTCCTTCCGTGCGTGCAGGTTGTGGTGCGCGGTCAGCGTGAGAGGGTGGCAACGGCCTCGGCGTGGACGCCGGGTGCGGCGGCCAGGAAGCTTTCGCTCTGCGGGGTCCAGGGGCGGCCCCCGGCGTCGGAGATCCGTCCGCCGGCCTCGGTGACGAGCAGCGCCCCGGGCAGCAGGTCCGCGCGGGCGCCGGCGAACTGCCAGAAGGCGTCGATCCGGCCGGCGGCCACGTTCAGCAGGTGCAGGGTCGCGGGCACGGCGGTGCGGACGACGAGCGCGTCGAAGAGCATCGCGGTGATCGAGGAGCCGACGCGTCGCACGACCTTCTCGTCCTCGTCGGGCCGGGCCTGGCTGGTGGCCACGATGCTCAGGCCGAGGTCCGCAGTGGGGGAGACGTGCAGCGGTCGGCCGTCGACGTGGGCGCCCGCGCCGGTGAGCGCGGTGTAGGTTTCGCCGGTCAGTGGCAGGTGGACCGCGGTGAGCACCGGCTGGTTGTCGCGCACGAGGGTGGCGGTCACCGCCCACTCGGCCAGGGCGTGCAGGTGGTTGACGTTGCCTTCGGCCGGATCCACTACCCACCATTCACCGGGCGGCAGCGCCCCGCCGTCCAGCTCGTCCTCCACCCAGCCGGCGTCCGGGCGCAGGCTCGTGAGGCGGGGGCGCAGGATGTCGAGGACCGTGTCGTCGTTGGCGGCCAGCGCGCGCATCAGCTCCTCGCGGGTCTGGTAGCGGACCACCTCGCCGAAGCGCTCGCGCAGCGCCGAACCCGCCTCACGCACGGCGATCGCGGTCTGGTCGAGCACGTCGGCGTCGGAGGCGGCGACGTCAGTGGTCTGAAGCGTTTCGGACATGGTGGTACTCCCGTCTGAGGAGGGGTGCTGAGGCCGGTCGAGGGCCGAACTGCGCGTTACTTCTTGCGCTTTCGCCTCAACGGTAGACAGCCCCTTAATTAACTTCAACTGCATGTCAAGCACGGCTAGGATTACTCACATGCAATTGGATTTGAACCTGCTCGCCGCGCTCGACGCGCTGCTGGAGGAGGGAAGTGTGGCCGGGGCGGCCGCGCGCCTGCATGTCACCGCCCCCGCGATGAGCCGGAGTCTGGGCCGAATCCGGCGCACGACCGGGGATCAGATCCTGGTGCGCACCGGCCGCACGATGACCCCGACGCCGTATGCGATCGCGGTGCGGGAACAGGTGCACGAGCTGCTACACCAGGTCCAGGGGGTGCTGGCGCCGAGCCGTGAACTCGATCTGGCAACGGTGGAGCGCACTTTCGCACTCCGCTGGCACGATTCCCTGGTCGCCTTGAGTGGCCCCGCACTGCTCGCGGCCGTGCGCGAACAGGCGCCGGGCGTGCGATTGCGCTTCGTCGCGGAATCGAGCGTCGACACCCCCGAGTTGCGGCGCGGCGAGGTCGACCTGGAGGCGAACGCCAACCGTCCGAGCGCACCGGACATCCGTGCCGAGAACGTGGGCGAGACCCGCCTCGCCATCGTCGTGAGGCAGGGACACCCCCTCACCCGTGTTAGGACTATCACCGCAGAGCGGTATGCCGCCGCTGAGCACGTCACCGTCTCGCGACGTGGAAACCTCAGCAACGCCCTCGACGACGCCCTCGCACGGCTCGGCCTCACCCGCCGCGTGGTGGCCACCGCGCCGACGGAAGCGGCCGCGCTGGAGTTCGTACGCGGCTCCGATCTCCTGATCAGCGTCCCCGAAGTGACCACGCGGTCCGCAGTCGCCGACCTCGGCCTGGTCTTGCTCCCGCTCCCTCTCGAACTGCCGTCGGCACCGATATACCTGTCGTGGCATCAGCGCTACGACACCGACCACGCCCACGCCTGGCTGCGCGGGCTGGCGCGAACCGCGCTAGCCGTGTGCGGAGCGTCGTAGTCGGCGTCGTCCGGCCGCTTCGGGGTCGGCACACAGACCGGTGGCCATGACGGGCATCGGCGGCATGCGGGCCCTGCGAAGCCTGGACCGCGCGGACGCCGAAAACCCCGGTCCTCCCAGCCCCAGCATGGCAAGCCGGCCGAGCCTCTGACTTCTCGGCCCTTGCCGTCGCCAGCAGGTCTGTTCGCACGACGACGGCGCCACGCTCGGGGCGCGACCTCGGGGCGGGATCACGAGCCCGGCCCGCCGCCGTCCTTCCATCATGGCTGACGATCCGCTCCGGGATCCGTTCGCGGCGCTGCCGCCTGGGCGTCCTGCGATCGATCCAGCCCCATCCAGATGAGTGATGGCAGCACGGCCCCGGAGCAGTCCGGCCCAGCCTCCCGCTCCTTCAGACTGCCTGCACAGGTCGACCAGGCAGACGGCCTGAAGCGGGGAGGCTAGGCCGGACTGATCCGGGTCCGTTGAATCGACATCTCAGCCGAGGGCGTCGGCGATGGCGGTGAGCCAGCGGTTCACCGGGCCGAGGGTGATCAGGCCGCTGCCTGCGCCCGCGAGTTCGCCCGAGGCGGGCAGCAGGCGGGCGTGGAGTCGCTTCAGCACCGCCCGGTCGCCGAGGTCCAGCGCGACTGCGGCCTGCAGGCAGCACAGTGCCTCGTAGGTCAGGTCGGCGGGAGGCTCGGGCACGGCGCGCAGCATCGCCTGCGCGTCGGCGCGTTGGCCGGTGCGCAGTGCGGCGAAGGGTGCGGCCCAGGGGTGGTACGGGCCCCAGTTCGCGTTCAGATCGACGTGTTCGGCTGCGTCCCGCGCGGACGGGCTGTGGTCGGCCAGATGCAGGCACAGCTGTGTGAGCGGCAGCAGTCCGTGCTCGACGCCGGGCATGCCGGCGCCGTCAAGCCGGGCGGCGGCGGCCCGGTATGCCCTCTGGGCCTGGAAGGTCTGCCCGGAGGCAGCCAACCGGAGCGCGCGGTACCACTGTGTGAAGACCGTTGCCAGCGGCACCTCATGGCGGTCCGCCAGGCTGTCCGCGGCGGCCGCGTGCGCGTCTGCGGCCGGGAAGTCGTCGAGCGCGCTGCGCGCCTGCATGCGGATCAGGTGGCCGAGCACTTCGAAGGTCACCAGGCCGTGGCGGGCGGCCAGTTGGACCAGTTCCGCGCCGATCGCGTCCCGCCGCGGTGCGAGACCGGCCCGGGCGCAGGACTGCATGAACGCCCCGTTGAGGGCGAACGCCAGCAGCGTGGGGTCGTCCAGGCGGCGGGCGATCCGCTCCGCCTCGCGCGCGGCTTGTGGGCCGCGCGGGGAGCGGGTGCCGCGCATCTCCAGTGCGATCGTGCCCAGCAGACGGCAGCGCGCCGCCTCGTGCGAGCCGTCGTCCGGCAGGGCGGCCAGGGTGCGCTCGGCGGCCGCGACGATCCGCTGGGCTTGCGTCGGGTCGTCGTTGCGGGTCCAGATCGCGGGGACGTCGTAGGCGCCGATGATCCGGGCGGTCAGGGCCGGGTCGCCGAACTCCTCCGCCGCGGTGATGGCCGGCAGGCGGTGTTCCTGCGCTGCCCGCAGGCCGGCGCCGCCGGTCAGCGCGAGGTTTCGGACCAGACCGATCGTCGATTCCAGTCGGGCTCGGGCGCCTGCGGCGACGGTTCGGTCGTAGGCAGCGGTCGCCCGGGTCCACAGTCGAGCCGCCGCCGTCATCGGTTCGGCCGGCAGGTCGAGCTGCGGGTCCTGGGTGAGGATGCCCGCCTCGAGGCGACGGATCTCCGGGCCCGGATCCACGCCCAACTGGTCAGCCAGCATGGCCCGGGCCCGGCGCAGCACCGCGAGCGCGTCCGCCTGGCGGCCCGTGCGGTACAGCGCAAGGGCCAGCAGTTGCCAGGCTTCCTCGCGCCAGGGATGCTCGGTCAGGTGGGCGTCCAGGTCGGGCACCGCCTCGGCGGCCAGCCCCAGGGCCAGCCGGGCCCGTGCCTGTTGCTCCACGGCCTGCAGCCGCAGTTCGGCCAGCCGGGAGCGCTCGCCGCGGGCCCAGTCCTGCTGGGCGCAGTCGGCGTAGGCCGGGCCTCGCCACCATCCCAGGGATGCCTCCAGCCGGTCCAGCGCCTGGGTGGGCGGCAGCTTCGCGGCGGCAGCGACGGCCGCCTCGAAGCGCCAGGCGTCCACGGCGTCCGGCGCCGCCCGCAGCGCGTACCCGGGGCCTTCCGTGACCAGCAGGCGGGCTGGGGCCCGGGGCGGGCGATCCGGCTCCAGGACACGGCGCAGCGCTGCGATGAAGGTCTGTACGGAACCCACGGCGCCCGGCCCGGGCTCCTCCCAGAGGTCCGCCACGAGGCGGGCGACCGGGACCACCCGTCGGCGGGCCGTGATCAGCCGGGCGAGCACCGCCCGGTGCCGCGGGCCCTTCAAGTCCAGGACGCCGCCGGTGCCGTCCCAGGCCACCACCGGCCCGAGCACACCGAAAGCCATCCGTTCCATCCGTACCTCCCGACCGTGCCCCGCGCCTGCCACGGTACGCGCTGATCGAGTGCTGATTGGCGCGCGGCAGGCTCGTCAGCGTCCGCCGACCGGCAGACACCGCACGCTCCGACGAAAGCACACACCATGGCACCGACCATCCCCGGTTTCGACTACCAGCGCGTCCAGGTCGCCGACGGCATCGCCCTCAACACCGCCGTCGGCGGCTCGGGCAGCCCGATCGTGCTCCTGCACGGCTTCCCGCAGACGCACCTGATGTGGCGGCACGTGGCAGCCGCTCTCGCGGCGGACCACACGGTCATCTGCCCCGACCTGCGCGGCTACGGCGCCAGCGACAAGCCCGCCGACCCGGACGGGGTCAGCTACGCCAAGCGCACCATGGCCGCCGACGTCGTCGCGCTCGCTCGCGCCCTCGGCCACGAGCGGTTCGCGCTGGCCGGCCACGACCGCGGCGCCCTGGTCGCGATGCGTGCCGGACTCGACCACCCCGCCGCCATCACCCTCCTGGCCTGCCTGGACGTCCTGCCGACCCTGGACATGTGGCAGGTGCTGCGCGGCACCAGCGCTACCGTCGGATTCCACCTCTACCTGATGGCCCAGCCCCCGGGTCTGCCCGAGCAGCTGATCGCGGCCGCCCCGGACGCCTTCTTCGGCCACTTCCTGGACATCTGGTCCCAGCGCCCTGAGGCGATCACCCCCGACGTCCGCGCCGCGTACCTGGACGCCTGCCGCGCGGCGGTGCCCTCGATCGTGGCCGACTACCGCGCGTCCGCAGGCATCGACGTCGCCCACGACCAGGCCGACCGGGACGCGGGCAACCAGCTGAGGATGCCGGTCACCGTCCTCCAGCAGGACTGGGGTGCGCTCCTTGGCTTCGACGCCCGGGCACTCTGGTCCGCCTGGGCACCGGACCTGGCCCACACGACCGTCAACTGTGGCCACTTCATGGCCGAGGAAGCCCCCGAGCAGATCACCGCGGAACTCCGCAAGCTCATGGCCCGCTGACCAGAACCTGCCCGGAAGATCGTGCAAGAGGTCGCCCGGATAGACCTGGTGGAGGACCTCGACTGACCGGACCACTCGGTGACCGATTCGCGGCGCTGCTGCCCGAGCGGCCCGAGGTTGCCACCGCCGATGTTCGGCTCAGGCCACGACGAGTGGATATGACTCGGCTTCTTGGCCCGGCTCAAGCAGATCCCGCCGGAGTCCCACGACCGGATCCGTCAGTGCGCCGGTTCTTCCGGTACGACGGGGACCAGCAGGCGGGCGGGCGTCAGCGGTCCGCTGTGGAGGGTCACGGTGTTGTCGAAGACCTCCGCCGGTCGGTCGACGGGGTCGCTGCGGGCGGCGCCGTGGAGCGGGTCGCAAGCTACGTCAACAGCCAGCCGACCACCGGCGGCGGCACGCACGAGCTCGGCTTCCGCGACGGCCTGGCGGCTGCGGTCACCGCCTACGCCCGGGAGCAACAGCTGCTCACCCCGTCCGACCCCGGCTTCACCCCCACCCAGCTCGGCGCGGGCCTGACGGCGGTCGTGTCGGTGAAGCTCGATCGCCCCGAGTTCGAGGGGGCCACCCGCGACTGGGGGTCAAGGGGTCGCAGGTTCAAATCCTGTCGTCCCGACCGGTTTCGGGCTCTTGTGCTGGATCTGTGGGTCGGATCATGTGAGTTGGCGTCGGGGCAGGGTGGGGCGGTTGCCGCCGAGGCAGAGCATGACGAGGGCGATGACGGCCTCGGCGGAGCGAAAGCCGAAGC
>NZ_JBEXKB010000024.1:0-116652 GCF_040609455.1 Kitasatospora sp. NPDC004669 | reverse complement strand
GCAACCCCTTCGCAATCTCCCGCCAGAACTGGCGCTGCACCTCCCGCCGTAGCGCCGGCGCACCAGGAGACTTCATCGACGACCGCCCGGTCAACGCCTGCATCCATCCCGCTGGCCTGCCCATCAACACCTCCGAGGACGAGGTGTTGCAACGACCGATTGAATCCGCCCTCGCTGCCGCGATCCGAGTGAAAGATCACGCCGTCCACCTGACCGCCCCGGGTGGCCGCAGCCATCTTGAGCGAGGCGCTGACCAGGGCAGTGTCATGGTGAGCGCCCATCGCGTAGCCGAGCAGACGGCGGGAGAACAGGTCGATCACCGTGGCCAGGTAGAGCTTGCCCTCGCCCGTGCCGATCTCGGTCATGTCACCGACCCACAGCACGTTCGGCGCCACGGCGTCGAAGTGGCGGTGCACCAGGTCACGGGCCGCCTTCCGCTTGCCCTGGCGGGTCAGCGACCGGCGCCGGCGAGGGGGCTTGCGGCCCTGCAGGCCCAGCTCGGCCATGATCTTGGCGACGGTGTTCTCGGACACCTGCCAGCCCTCCGCCCACAGGTCGAGGGTGATCCTCGGAGAGCCGTAGGTGTCGCCGGACGCGGCGAAGAAGTGCCGTATCCGCTCCGCCAGTTCAGCCCGCCGAACCTCGCGGACGGTCGGCTGGGCCGGGCGGTTGCGCCACTTGTAGAACCACGACTCGGACACCCCGAGTGCCCGGCAGACGATCGTGTGCGGGACGCCGTGCTCGGTCCTCTGGTCGGCGATGAAGCCCGCAACCGTCACTTCATCGCCTCCTTCACCCACAGGACCACCGATCGCTTGAGGACATCGCGCTCCATCCCGAGCTCGGCGATCTCCTTGCGCTGCCGGGCGTTCTCCTCGCGCAGCCGGCGCAACTCGTCGCGCTCCGACTCGCCCAGATCTCCCGCCGCCTCCACGTCCGCCCGCACCCGCGCGCGGTGGACCCAGTTCTGCAGCGTGCTCTCGTGCACGCCCAGGTCCCGCGCGACCTCCGCGGCCGACTTGCCGGTCTCCGTCACAATGCGTACCGCCCCCGCACGGAACTCCGCGTCGTACGAGCGCCTCTTCCCCGCCATGACCCTCAACTTCCCCTCTGGTCACAACTCCACGCTACGAGGGGAATGTCAGGTGCGCTCGGGGCGGGCGGTGGACGCCGGGCGGCTCTCCGACCCGGGCGTGCCGCTCGGCGAGGTCTAGTTCGTTCCCGGGGTTCACCGGGCCCCTGCCCCCGGTGACGGTGTCGCGGTGGGTGTGGCGGGAAGGAACAGGCCGCCACCCACAGTGGACTGGACCATTCCGAGGCGTCCGGAGCGCCTCCGCTGCGCGATACTGGTGTTCTGGGGTTCTGGGTTCCCAGGGGAGTCTCGGGCGGGGAGGCGCGGTGGGCGGGACGGCCGGATTCGCCGTGGTGGTGTTCGGCGCACTGGGCGGCGTGGTCGCCTACCTCGCCGGGGTGGTCGGGCTGCGCGAGCTGCGGCGGCTGCGCCGGGTCGGGGTGCCCGTGCAGGCGCTGGTGCGGGCCAGGGTGCCGGCGCCGGAGGACCGCGCGTTGCCGCCGCGTCCGCTGCTGCAGTTCGAGACCGAGGACGGCCGGGTGGTCGAGGTCTTCTCCCCCGTCCCGTCCACGGCGCGCCACCCGCTGCCGGACGGCGGCTACGTACCGATCCACTACGACCCGGCGGACCCTCGGCTGGTGCTGGTGGACGGGCGGGAGCGGGTGCGGGTGGAGTACGGCTTCATGACGCTGGGGCTGCTGATGCTGCTGGCCTCGATCACGCTCGGTGCCGCCGTACTCTGACCACCGTCACCTGCCGGCCCGCAGTCCCGCAGGGGTGAGACCGCCTTCCACAAGCCCCAGGCGATGGGCGACCGGTTGACGCGGGTCGAGGACATCGCCCGGGTGTTCCCCTTCCCCGGGCATCACGGTCGGCGTTCCATGGCCTCGACCAGGCGGCGGGCGCGGGTGACCTCCTCCAACAACGCCCGGACCACCTGCTCGGTGCCCTGGGCCGCGACGGCGGCCAGGTAGGCCTCCACGGAGCGCGGGTCGGCGGGCAGGGACACCTCGCCGGCGTCGAGGACGGCGTGGACACGGGCGTAGTCGAGGCCACGGCCCGCGAGCAGCGCGCCACCGGCGGTGTCCGGAAGCCACGGCCCCGCACCGCTGTTGCCACCTGACACGAACCCGGCCACCCGACCGAACTCCCCACCGCCGACCGACATCGGAGCTACACGCCTTCGCTGCCCCGCGGCGCCCGCCGCATCACCCACAGCGTCGGGCCGTTCTCCGGCAGCCGCACCTCCTCCAGCACCTCGAAGCCGAAGTGCCCGTACACGGCGAGGTTCACCTCCTTGGAGGACTCCAGGTAGACCGGCAGTCCGTCCGCGTCCGCCCTCGCCAGCCCCGAGCGCAGCAGGGCGGCGCCCTGCCCCCGCCCCTGGGCGACCGGGTCGGCGCCGAGCACCGCCAGGTACCAGTGCGGCTCCTGCGGCGCGTTCGCGGCGGCCGCCTCGACCGAGCGCCGGAACGGCTCGGCCCGCTCACCGAGCAGCTCGGTCAGCTCCCGGATCGTCTCCGCGTCCGGGACGGCCTTGTCCTGCGCCTCCGGCGGCACCCAGAAGGCTACGGCGCCGTCGGTCCGCTCGCACATCCCGTACGGCAGGTACTGCCGGGTGAACAGCGTCGTGAAGTAACTGCCCAGCGCGGCCGGGCGGCTGACACCCTCGGGGAAGAACCAGCACATCATCGGGTCGTCACCGAAGGCCCGCGCCAGCACCCGGGCTACCGGCTCGGTGTCCTCGCCCGTCGCGGTCCTCGGCGTGTTCGTCATCTGCATACGGACATTCTGCGCGCCCTTATCCCTTACGCCCACCCCGGGTCCCCAACTCCCCTACCTGCAACGGCCTCTGACGGATCGGATGGAGTGGCCGCTGCGGGCGGCGAACCCGCTGTCCGAACGGCGGCCACTCCACCGCGAGGCGCCGGGGCGCCTCGTTTACCTGTTTTCCACCGGTTGCCGAGGGCTCCGGAGTACCGGCCGGAGCCCCGGGGTTCGGCGTGGTCCGCCCCCGCGGGCGGACCGTCCTCGGGGCGCGCCTCAGACCGTGCGGTCCAGACGCAGCAGTGACACCCGCACCGTCCGGCGGGGCAGGGCCGTGGGCAGGGAGAGCAGCACGGCGGTGGCGGTGAACATCGCGTAGTGCCAGGCCTCCGGCCAGGGGCCGGACCAGCCGAGTTCGGCGTGCCGGTGTTCGGCGAAGGCGTTGCAGCACAGCCAGGCGGCCAGGCCGATCACCGGTGCGGCCTGGGGGCGGGAGAAGCCGCCGACCAGGCCGCAGAGCGCCAGGTAGGCGACGAAGGCGAGCCAGCCGGAGTGCAGTTCGCCGACGCCGCCGAGGGCGAGGGCGAGCAGGCCGCCGCCGAGCAGGGCGACGGTGCCGGAGGTGCCGACGGCGAGGCGGTCCAGCACCGGGTGGTAGCGGGTGCCGCCGGGGCGCGCCGAATACATCCGCACCGCGGGCTACCCCTTCGCCGCGATCAGCTCGGGCGCGGGGCCGACCGGCAGGTGCCAGCGGGTGCGCCGGTGGAGGGACTCCAGGTCGTGCAACAGCTCGGGCACCGGGACGGTCAGCACCGGGCAGCCGGCCTCCTTGGCGCAGTACGCGGACACCGAGCGCCGCAGCCGGCGGCGCAGCGGTCCGCCGCTCCGACCGAGCACCAGCAGGTCGTCCGCGCGGTCGGCGACGTGCACCAGGGCGGGCCCGGACTCGCCGCGGATCACCACCGGCCGCATCGGGACACCCGGGTCGGCCCCGCCGAAGGCCGCGTCCAGCGCCTCGTTCAGCCGCTGCTCGGCGGCTTCCCGTACGGCGGCCAGCAGCGGCGGGCAGGGCGAGCGCCGGTAGCCGAGCTCGCCGCCCGGCGGCTCCCAGGCGAGCACCGGCACCAGCACGGCGCCGCGTTCGCGTGCCTCGGCGGCGCCGCGGTGCAGTGCCGCGAGGCTCCCCAGCGACCCGCTGACGCCGACCACCACCCTGAGGTCCGCGCTGTCCTGGTGTCGCCCGTTGCCGTGCATGATCCGTCCTCGTGTGGTTCCGTTGTCCGTCGGTCTCCACCCAACCGCCCTCCGGCCGACGACCGGCGGCTCTTGACGGCTTCCTGACGGCCCGGGCGAAGTTCCCAACGCACTCCATACGCGGACGACCCGATACGCGGACGACCCGCAAGACCCGTCCCACCCGTTCGAACCACCCGGCGGGCGAAGGCCCCCTCCGGATGGGTGGATGGAAGCGCCCGTGCGGAGCGGCATGCCCACGGGCCGTTCGATGTCGAGCTTTCAAGCGGGTGCGGGCTCGTGCGACGGCAGCGGCGATGACGAGGTGTTCGCCCGGCCGAGAGAGCCCGACGGGCCCGAGCGCGCCGGCCGGCGGCGTTACACCGCCGCGCACGGCAGGTCGAGCAGGTAGGCCGTCCCGCCGCCCGGGGCCGGTTCGGCGGTGAGTTCGCCGTTCATCGCATCCACGAACCCCCGGGCGACGGTCAGCCCGACCGGCTCGGCGTCGCCCGGGGCGGTCACCCGCAGGTGGACGCGGTCCGCCACGGTGCCCGCGTCCACCACCGCCGGGCGCCCGGCCACCGCCAGCACGTCGGCGACGGCGCGCTCCAGCAGGCCCGGGTCGGCGAGCACCGGCGGCAGCCCGTCGCCGAGGGCGAGCCGGACATCGCCGTCCTCACCGGAGAGCGCGGCCGCCACCACCGGGCGCAGCACGGTGGGCCGCAGCACCACCGGGATCTCCCCGGCCCGCAGCCGGCTGAGGTCCAACAGGTTGGCGACCAGCCGTTCCATCCGGCGCGCCCCGGCGTCGATCCGCCGCCGCTGCGGGGCGGGCAGGTCGGCGGCGTCGCGGCGCAACGCGGCGAGCGGGGCGCGCAGGTCCTGGCCGACCGCCTCCAGCAGCGCGGTGTGCAGGGCGTCGGTGTGGGCGAGGGTCTCGGCCGCGGCGGCCTGGGCGGCCAGCCGCTCGCGGTCCCGGGCCAGCCGCAGCTGGGTGACGTACGGGCCCAGCAGCCGGGTGTCCTCCTCGCTGAGCGCCGGTCCGCGCAGTGCGAGGACGGCGCCGGAGCCGAGGTCGACGGTGAGTGAGGCCTCGTCGGGGCGCAGCGGGTAGGCGGCCCCGGAGGCGGCGGCGGGCTGCCAGAGCTGCCCGGTACGGACCAGGACGACGGCGCCGTCCAGGCCGAAGACCTGGCGAAGTTCGGCGACCAGGTCGGGCAGTGCCCGGGCGCCGGACTGGACGGTCTCCCCGGCCAGGTGGGCGAGCACGGCGGCCTCGGCGCGGGCCCGGTCGGTCTGCTGGGAGCGGCGGGCGAGGCCGTCGATCAGGTGGGAGATGATCCCGGCGACGGCGAGGAAGAGCAGCAGTACGGCGAGGTCGGCGCCGCGTCGCACGGTGAAGCTGTGCCAGGGCGTGGTGAAGAACCAGTCGGCGGCGAGCGCCCCGGCGGCGGTGGTGCCGGCGGCGGGCAGCAGTCCGCCGAGCCGGGCGGTGGCGGCGACGGCGAGCAGCAGGCAGAGCAGCACGCCGGCGAGCGCGAGCGAGCCGCGCAACGGGGAGAGCGCCCAGGCGAGGGCGACGGCGGTGGCCGGGCCGAGCAGCCAGGCGAGTCGGCGTCGGGGCAGTGGGACGGCGGCCGGGCGGCGGTGTCCGGGGGCGGGCGGGACGGCCAGCAGGCCGGGTTCGGGCGGGGGCAGCACCCGGACGTCGATCGGGCCGGCCAGCCGGATCACCCGGTTGATGACCGAGCCGGAGAGCAGTTCGCGGGGCCGGCTGCGGCTGGTGGGGCCGAGCAGGATCTGGGTGGCGCTCTCGGCGTGGGCGAAGTCCACCAGGGCGCGGGCGACGTCGCCGGCGCTGACCTCGACGTAACTGCCGTGCAGTTCGTGCAGCAGGGCGCGCTGCCCGGCCAGGCCGGGCGGCTCGCGGGTGGTGCTGCCGTCGTCGGGGCGGATGTGCACGCCGATCAGTTCGCCGTGCACCCGGGTGGCGGTGCGGGCGCCGCGGCGGATCAGGTGTTCGCCCTGCGGGGCTCCGTTGAGGGCGACGACGATGCGTTCCTTGGTCTCCCAGGGGGCGCGGATGCCGTGCCGGGCGCGGTAGTCGGCGAGTTCCTCCTCGACCCGGTCGGCCAGCCAGAGCAGGGCGAGTTCGCGCAGGGCACCGAGGTTGCCGGCCCGGAAGTAGTGGTCGAGGGCGATGTCGACCCGGTCGGGCGGGTAGATCTCGCCCTGGGCCATCCGGGTGCGCAGGGCCTGGGGGCTGAGGTCGACCAGTTGGATCCGGTCGGCGGCGCGCACCACCTCGTCGGGGATCCGTTCGCGCTGGGCGACGCCGGTGATCTGCTCGACGACGTCGTTGAGGCTCTCCAGGTGCTGGATGTTGACGGTGGTGGCGACGTCGATGCCGGCGTCGAGGAGCTGGCGGACGTCCTGCCAGCGCTTGGCGTGGCGGCTGCCGGGGGCGTTGCTGTGGGCGAGTTCGTCGACCAGGGCGAGCGCGGGGCGGCGGGCGAGCAGGGCGGTCACGTCGAGCTCGGTGAACTCGGCGCCCCGGTAGTGGACGGTCCGGCGGGGCAGCACCGGCAGGTCGCCGAGCTGCTGGCCGGTGCCCCGGCGACCGTACGTCTCGACCAGGCCGACCACGACGTCCAGGCCCTCGTCGTCGCGCAGCCGCCGCCCCTCGGCGAGCATGGCGTAGGTCTTCCCGACCCCCGGCGCCGCCCCCAGGAACACCCGCAGTCGTCCGCTCACCGCACCGCCTCCAGGTCCATGGTCGGCCGTGGATCGCCTGTACGCACCAGATTGGGATGGTGCTATCGTCAGTAGCACCATGTTGCTGAAGCTGGACCTTGGCGATGCCCGCCCGCTGCACGAGCAGGTGGCGGGCGCGATCCGACGGGCCGTCGCGGAGGGCGAGTGCGCCCCCGGCGACAAGCTGCCGCCCGCCCGGGAGCTCTCCCGGGCCCTCGGCGTCAACACCAACACCGTCCTGCGCGGGCTGCGCGCCCTGCGCGACGAGGGGGTGCTGGAGTTCCGCCGGGGCCGTGGCATCACGGTCGCCGCGGACGCCGGAACGCGCGCCGAACTGGTGGACCGGGTGCGGCAGTTGATCGCCGACGCGGCCCGGGCCGGCTACAGCAGGAACGATCTCGTGGATTTGATCAGGGGGATGTCGTGAACGATTCGGAGCCGGTGGGAACGGAGCCGGCATCAACGACGAGGCGGGGGGTGATCTGGGCGGGGGCGGTCTGGGCGCTCGGCGTCCTCGCGCTGCTGATCGTCATGCCACTGGCCGCGCGCGACCGGCTGCCGGACCCGATGGCCACGCACTTCGACGGCAGCCGCCCGGACGGCTCGATGTCGGTGACGGCGGCGGCCCTGTTCCCGGCCGGCCTCTGGCTGGTGGTGGTGCTCGGCGCGGTGATCACCCGCCGCTTCCGCAGCAGCCGGGCCTCCGGCCTGCCCGGCGCCCTGCTCGCGGGCGGCGGAGTCCTGCTGACCGGGGCGCAGGCCTCGATCGTGCAGTCCAACCTGGACCGCGCGCGCTGGCAGGACGCCGCCTCTCCGGGCTTCTGGGTGGTCGTCATCATCGCGCTGACCGGCCTGGCGGCGGTGCTCACCGGCCTGGCGACCCGGCGGCCCGGCACCGCCCCCGCGGGCACCGGCGCGACCGCGCGCGGCCCGGTGATGCGGCTCCCGGCCGCTGAGCAGGTGGTCTGGCTCTCCTGGACCTCCAACCCGTGGCTGCAGCTGGCCTCCGCCGTCCTCGGTCTCGGCGCCGTCGGTACCGCGGTGGCCGCGGGCACCGGGCTGACCGGTCCGCACTGGGCGCTGCTGACCCCGCTCGCTACCGTCTCGCTGGCCACGCTCGGGGTCTCCTCCGTCCAGGCCCGGGTGACCGCGAAGGGGCTGGTGGTCGGCTTCGGCCCCTTCGGCTGGCCCCGGCGGCACTGGTCCCCCGCCGAGATCGAGTCGGCGCGCGCCGAGCGGCGCACCGCCGCCCAGGCGGGCGGCTTCGGCTACCGGGTGAACGACCTGGGCACCACCGTGATGCTGCGCGGCGGCAGCTGCCTGGTCGTCCGCACTCGCAAGGGCGCCGAGTTCGCGGTCAGCATCGATGACGCCGAGCGCGGGGCCGCCCTGCTCAACGCCCTCGCCGACCGGGCCGGTACGCCGGCCTCCTGAGCCCCCGGGCCCGTCACCGAGCGCACCGCGGTGGCGGGCCGCGCGCACTTCTTGCGGCGTCAAGTCGAGTACCCCGCAAACCACCTGATCCATGGTGGGCTGCGTGCCTTTGCGGGTACACCAGTTGACGGCC
Source organism: Kitasatospora sp. NPDC004669 (assembly GCF_040609455.1). NCBI lineage: Bacteria > Bacillati > Actinomycetota > Actinomycetes > Kitasatosporales > Streptomycetaceae > Kitasatospora > Kitasatospora sp. NPDC004669. Next base: position 108,259 of record NZ_JBEXKB010000024.1, on the reverse strand, counting down.
GCTTCCGTGCGGCGGCGCCCGTCGACACCGCCTCATGTGACTCCCCAGCGGCCGGACGGTCCGCGGGCCACGGCTGCCCGTACGGAAGGCGAGGAGGCGTCCATGAGCGACGACCTGCGCAGCGAGAGAACCCCCGACTCCCCCCAGCAGCGCTTCCAGGACGAACGCACCGTCAGCTTCCTGCGCTTCGGCGTCGGGGCGATCGGCATCCTGCTGCCGCCGGCGCTGCCGCTCGGCAACTGGCTGGCCGACGAGGTGACGGGGCGCGGCACCGACGGGTTCTGGCCCACCTCGATGAGCGCCGCGTACTACGGCGGGACGCGGAACATCTTCGTCGGGGCGCTCTGCGCACTCGGGGTGTTCCTGATCTGCTACCGCTTCGACCGGCGGGACGACCGGTGGAGTACGGCGGCCGGAGTGTTCGCGCTCGGGGTCGCGCTGTGCCCGACGGCGCCGCGGGACCCGACGGAGGCGCAGCGGGTGATCGGGGGGTTCCATCTGGTCTTCGCCGCGCTGCTGTTCGTGATGCTGGCGCTGTTCTGCCTCTACTCCTTCCGCAATCCGCGCTCGACACAGCCGGCCCGGGTCGGCGCGGCCTACCTGGGGGCGGGGGTACTGATCCTCGTCGCGCTACTGGCCGTGGTGGTCTGCGGGCTGTCCGGGTTCGGTACGGACTGGACGGTGCGGCCGATGTACCTGTCCGAGTGGGTGGCGACCTGGGCCTTCGGTGCGGCCTGGGTCGGCGCGGCGGTGGAGCTGTCCGGCGGGCGTCCCGACCGTGGCACGCTGCCCCGCCAGGCGGGGGCGCCGATGGTCGAACCCCGCAGTCCGGAGGCCCAGGCCTGAGCGATCGTCATCTGGTCGCACCGGGACACCGTTACCATGCGCACCAAGGACCGCCGTCGTGGCGGCCGGTGACGGATGCCCAGCGACAACGGGAGGGCGAGCATGGCGAACGAGGTCCGGGCCCAGCAGGAATCGCAGCAGGAGCCGCGGGAGGACTACCCTTCGGTGGACCTGCGGATGGACGTACCGCACTCCGCGCGGGTCTACGACTACCTCATCGGCGGCAAGACCAACTTCGAGGCGGACCGGGTGGCCGCGTCCGCCTCGGTGCAGGCCTGGCCGTCGCTGCCGATCTCGATGCGCACCACCCGCGACTTCATGCAGCGCTCGGTGCGCCACCTCACCGAGCGGTACGGGGTGCGGCAGTTCCTGGACATCGGCACCGGCATCCCCACCTCGCCCAACGTGCACGAGATCGCCCAGGCGATCGCCCCCGACACCCGGGTCGCGTACGTGGACAACGACCCGATCGTGCTGACCCACGCGCGGGCCCTGATGTCCAGCACGCCCGAGGGCCGCACCTGTTACGTGGACGCCGACTTCCGCGACCCGGAGTCGATCATCGACGACCCCCGGCTGCGCGAGGTGCTCGACCTCTCGCAGCCGGTGGCGCTGTCGCTGATCGCGATCGTGCACTTCGTGCTGGACGAGGACGATCCGCAGGGCATCGTGCGCCGCTTCATGGACGCGCTGGCGCCCGGCAGCTTCCTCGCCCTGACGGTGTTCACCGGTGACACCGACCCGGTCGGGGTCGGCGGCGTCGGCCGGGAGTACAACGCCCGCGGCATCCCGCTGCAGATCCGCGACAAGCCCGAGACCGAGGCCTTCTTCGACGGCTACGAGCTGCTCGACCCCGGCGTCACCCTGGTCCACCACTGGAGGCCGGACGCCGACGCCCCGGTGGTCCGCGACCAGGACATCGCGATGTACGCGGGCGTGGCGATCAAGCGCTGATCCGGGTGGGCCTGGTCAGCCGGGGACGGAGACCAGGCCCGCCTCGTAGGCCAGGATGACCAGCTGTACCCGGTCCCGGGCGTCCAACTTGGCCAGCAGCCGGGCCTGGCGCAGCGCGACCACCATGCGGCGCAGCGCGGCCAGGGTCTCCCGCCCGGCGGCCTCGACGCGGCCCCCGGCCCGCCGCCACCCCGGCTACCGCCGGTGGCCCGCCACCTCGTCCGCCAGCGCCACCAGCAGCGCCAGCAGCACCAGGCCCCCCGCCACCGTCGTGCCCAGTTGGAAGGCCAGCGCCCAGTCCGGGTGGCGGCCGCCGGCGTGGGCGAAGAAGACCGAACCGACCACCGCGATGCCGACCGCCGAGCCGACCCGCTGGGCGGTCTGCAGCACACCGCCGGCGCTGCCGGCGCGGGCCAGCGGGACCTGCTGGAGGGTGAGCGTCTGGTTCGGGGAGATCACCAGTCCGCTGCCGACCCCGGCGACCAGCAGCGGGCCGACCGTCGTCCAGGCCACCGCGGGGCCCGACCACAGCTGCACCGCCAGGGCCGAGGCCACCAGGCCGAGCAGCACCAGCAGCAGCCCCGCCACCACCAGCCGCCGTCCGAGCCGGCTCACCAGCCGTCCGCCGACCGCCGCCGACACGCCCGAGCCGATCGCGAAGGGGGTGATCGCCAGGCCCGCCGTCAGCGCCGAGTAGTGCAGGCCCACCTGGAGGTAGAGCGTGAAGATGAAGAAGATCGCGGTGAACCCGGCGAAGTACACCAGCGACAGCAGCACCCCCGCCGCGTACGGGCGGACCGCGAACAGCGCCATGCTCACCAAGGGCTCGCACCGCCGCGCGTAGTGCCGCTCCCATCCGACGAAGGCCGCCAGCAGCACCGCCGCCACCGGCAGCAGCAGCCAGCGCGCCGAGCTGTGCCACTGCTGTCCCTGGATGAAGGGCAGCAGCAGCGCGACCGTCCCGGCGCCGAGCAGCAGCACCCCGACCGGGTCGAAGTCGCGGTGCCCGGCCCGGTCGGCGGCCGGGCGCGGCGGCGGGAGCAGCCGGTAGGCGATCGGCAGGGCGGCGGCGCCGATCGGCAGGTTGACCAGGAACACCCAACGCCAGCCGTCCTGCGGGCCGAACAGGTGGATCAGCAGGCCGCCGAGCAGCGGTCCGACGGCGGTGGACAGCCCGATGACCGCGCCGAGCGCGCCGAAGGCCCGGCCGCGCTCGGCCCCCTGGAACAGGGTCTGGATGAAGCCGGACACCTGCGGCACCAGCACCCCGCCGGCCGCGCCCTGGAACAGCCGGGCCAGCACCAGCCACTCCTGGCTCTGCGCCGCCCCGGCCAGTGCGCTGGCCGCGGTGAACAGGGCGAGCCCGGCGAGGAAGACGGCCCGCCGGCTGCGGGCGTCGCCGAGCCGCCCGGCCGGGACGAGCACCAGGCCGAAGGCGAGCGCGTAGCCGCTGAGCACCCACTGCAGGCCGCTGTCGGACATGTGCAGCCCGGCCCGGACGGTCGGCAGGGCGACGTTCACGATGCTGACGTCCAGCAGGGTCATGAACCCGGCGACCAGGCAGACGGCGAGCGCCCGCCAGCGCCGCACCTCGGCCCGCCCGCCGACGGCGGAGGCGCCGGGCGGCTCGGGGTTCACCGCGTTGCGGGAGGACTGGGCGATCATCAGGAGCCCCTTCCCGGAGTCCGGGGGCCGGCGAACTGGGCAGGGATCCGCGAGACACGCCCCAGCTCCGGCCCATCGTCGCCCGCCGCACCCGGCGCCGCCACCCGGGCCCGGGCGAAGGCACAACGCCCCCCCGCCCCCACCCGAACGGCCGAACCGGATCGCGACCGGCCCGTACGGCCCCGAGGCTGGCGGCATGACCGTCGCCACCGAGACCCAGCCCTCCGCCCCGCCGGTGCTCGACGTGCGGCAGCGCAACGTCGTCTTCGGCACCATCGTGCTCGGCATGCTGCTGGCCGCCCTGGACCAGACCATCGTCGGCACCGCGCTGCCCACCATCGTCGCGGACCTCGGCGGGGCCGCCCACATGTCCTGGGTGGTGACGTCCTATCTGCTGGCCGAGACGGTGGCCACCGTGCTGGCCGGCAAGTTCGGCGACCTGTTCGGGCGCAAGCTGCTGTTCCAGGTCTCGGCGATCGTCTTCATCACCGGCTCGTTCCTGTGCGGCCTGGCCACCGACATGATCCTGCTGATCGCCTGGCGGGCCCTCCAGGGCATCGGCGCGGGCGGTCTGATGGTCACCGCCATGGCACTGATCGCGGACGTCATCCCGCTGCGCGAGCGCGGCAAGTACCAGGGCGCGATCGGCGCGGTGTTCGGCCTGGCCACGGTGATCGGACCGCTGCTGGGCGGGCTGTTCACCGACCACCTGTCCTGGCGCTGGGCGTTCTACGTCAATGTGCCGATCGCCGTCGTGGTGGTGGCCGCGGCCGCCCGGACCATCCCGTCGGTGCGCTCGACGGTGCGGCCGGTGATCGACTACCTGGGCATCGCACTGGTCGCGGTCGGCGCCGGCGCCCTGATCCTGGCGACCAGTTGGGGCGGCAACCAGTACGCCTGGGACTCCGGGGTGATCACCGGCCTGTTCGCGGGCGGCGCGGTGGCACTCGCTCTGTTCTGCTGGGTGGAGACCCGGGCGGTCGAACCGATGCTGCCGATGCGGCTGTTCCGCAACCCGGTGTTCGCGGTCTGCTCGGTGCTCAGCTTCATCGTCGGCTTCGCGATGCTCGGGGCGCTGACCTTCCTGCCGACCTTCCTGCAGTACGTGGACGGCGACTCGGCGACGGTCTCCGGCGTGCGGATGCTGCCGATGGTGATCGGCCTGCTGATCGCCTCGATCGCCAGCGGCAACGCGGTCAGCAAGACCGGGAAGTACCGGATGTTCCCGATCGTCAGCACCCTGGTGATGGCGGTCGGCCTCTACCTGCTCTCCCGGCTCGAACCGGGCACGAGCACCGCGCCGGCCTCCCTCTACATGTTCGTGCTCGGCGTCGGCATCGGGCTGACCATGCAGGTGCTGACCATCGCCGTGCAGAACACCGTCGACTACGCGGACCTCGGCACCGCGACCTCCGGAGTGACCTTCTTCCGCACCATCGGCAGCTCCTTCGGCACCGCCGTGTTCGGCACCGTCTACGCCAACGGTCTCAAGACCGCCCTTGCCTCAGGCGTCTCCTCCGCCGCCCGCCTCACCGGCGCCGACCCGGCCGTGCTCGCCCGCGCCGCCGAGAGCCCGCAGGGCCTGCACGCACTCCCCGCCGACCAGGCCGCACCGATCGTCCAGGGCTACTCGGACGCCCTGCACACCGTGTACCTGTGGACCGTCCCGGTGGCCGTGGTCGGTTTCGTGGTCGCGCTCCTCCTCAAGCAGGTGGAGCTGCGCGACACCACCAGGGCCACCTCCACCGACATGGGCGAGGGCTTCGCCCAGCCGACCACCAGCGACTCCGACCCGCACCTGGAGTACGCGGTCTGCACGATCGTGCGCGGCGTGGACCTCGACACCGTACGGACGATCGTCGGCGACGCCGACACCCGGGTCGACCTCGCCGGGGCCTGGGCCCTGATGGAGGTGGCCACCCACACCAAGGCCCTCGGCCACGCCTCCCTCGACCTCATCGCGACCCGCAAGAAGGTGCCGCCCGAGGTGCTGGAACCGGTCTTCGACCGGATGGCCACCGAGGGCTACCTCACCCGCGACGGCGACCGCCTCGCCCACACCGAGGCCGGCACCCATGAGGTCCAGGCCCTCGGCCGCGCCTGGTCGGGCTGGCTCAACGCCCGCCTGGACGCCGACGCCGGCCGCCCCCGCAGCCCCCAGCTGCGCACCGCCGCGGACGCCATCGCCTGGCGCCTGCTGGTCGAGGACCTCGCCAACGGCCTCCCGGAACATGCCCGTTCGAAGGACGGCAGCAAGGTGTAGAGCCGGTCAGCGCGCGACCGCCCCCACGGTGATCAGCGGACCCGCACGGCCGGCGGTGACACTGCGTGAGCCCGTCGGGAGGCTGACGTCCGGTTGACAGGACTCTCGACGACGAAGCTACGTTGAGTGTCAGACCCATCACACTTCGCGATCACCCCTGCCTGCAACCAAGGAGCCCGAGCGTGACCACGACCCCCACCCGCCCCACCGCCGTACCGTCCATCGAGCAGCTGCCCCAGCCGAAGCTGCGTACGAACACCGACATCCAGGGCAACATCCTGGCGGCGTTCAACAAGGACTTCATGGACTTCCGCTATCTGCACTTCCCGGACGCCGCCAAGGGCCGCGGCTGGCTCTCCGCGATCCTCAACACCGTCGCGACGACCAGCGAGACCGAGGACTTCAACGAGCAGTTCTCGCTGTCCCGCCGGGCCTTCGGCCGTGACCCCGCCATCACGGCCGTCCGCTGCGGGGTCTCGCTCACTTTCGAGGGCCTGGTGACGATCGCCAACAGGCCCGATCAGGTCAAGAAGGACCTCAGCACCTTCAGGTCGTTCTGCGCGGGCGCGGCCGCGCGGGCCGAGGACCTCGGGGACACCGGCGAGAGCGACCCCAAGCGGTGGCTGTTCGGCGCCGGGACCGGCGACAAGGCCGTGCACGCGGTCCTCATCGTCGCCGCGGACACCGAGGAGTTGCTGAAGGAGAAGCTGAAGAACCTCGACGCGGTCGAGCAGACCCACCAGATCACGCGCGTCCACGTGGACGAGGGCCGCACCCTGACGGGCCCGCTGAAGGGGCACGAGCACTTCGGCTACAAGGACGGCATCTCCCAGCCCGGCGTCAAGGACTTCCACCGCGAGGACGCCGGCCGCAAGGGCTTCCGCGACAACCACGCCGGGACCGAGCTGATCGAACCCGGCGAGTTCGTCTTCGGCCACAAGAGCGAGACGGGCGACCGGAAGGCGCCCGAGTGGATGAAGAACGGCTCCCTCCAGGTGGTGCGCCGGCTTCGCCAGGACGTCCCGGGCTGGAACAAGGCCGTGGTGGACGGCGTCAAGAACTTCACCGGGACCATGGACGCCAACCGGCTCGGCGCCTGCCTGGTCGGCCGGGCCAAGGACGGCACACCGCTCGCCCCGCCGTCCAACGCCGTGACCGGCCTCGGCTCGGACCGCAACGACTTCGACTACCAGGACGACCCCACCGGTCAGCACACCCCCTGGGTCGCGCACATCCGCCGCACCCACCCGCGCGCCTTCGCCGGCATCGTCGACCACAAGCCGAAGAGCCACCGCCTGATGCGACGCGGCATCCCGTACGGCCCCGAGTTCAAGGGCGGCCCGGACGACGGCAAGGACCGCGGGCTGATGTTCGTCTGCTACGGCACCTCGCTGGAAGAGCAGTTCGAACTGGTCCAGCAGCACTGGTCCAACTCCGCCACGTTCCCCCCCGGGGAAAGCCGGCCCGACCAGATGGTCGCCAACGGCCCCGACAAGGTCATCGGCCTCGCCGGCCCGGCCTCGATCGCGCTCGCGGACGGCACCCACGGCACGGTCGACATGAAGCGCTTCGTCCGCACCACGGGCGCGCTCTACGCCTTCACCCCCTCGATCACCACGCTGCGCCTCCTCGCCGAGGGCAAGGACCTCCCCAACAAGCCGGTCGGCTCCTGACCGCCGAGCACCCCCGAGGAGACACCATGGAGAACCCCGTCATCGAGGGCACAGCCGGCGACCGCGCCCGCTGGCAGACGTGTCGACAGCTGGCGCGCGAGCTGCTGCTGGTCGGTCCGGACGACAAGGACCTGAAGCTGCGCTACCTCGACGTCCTGATCAAGGACGGCATCCCGGAGACGGACCAGCCCAAGGACGTGCTGATCATCGGCGCGGGCATCGCGGGCCTGGTCGCCGGGAAGCTGCTCAAGGACGCCGGACACAACGTCACCGTCCTGGAGGCCAACGCCAACCGGGTGGGCGGGCGGATCAAGACCTTCCGCTCCACCGACGACGAGGTCGACGGACCGTTCCGCGACCCGAAGCAGTACGCGGAGGCCGGGGCGATGCGGCTGCCCAGCTTCCACCCGCTCACCCTGGCGCTGGTCGACAGCCTCGGCCTGCACCGGCAGCTGTTCTTCAACGTCGACGTCGATCCGGACACCGGCAAGCAGAACGCGCCCGTCCCGCCGGTGGTCTACGAGTCCTTCGAACCCGGCAAGGTCTGGAAGTACGGCGCGGACAGCCCGGACTTCCGCGAGCCGGTCAAACGCTTCAACTCCTGGATCCGCACCAACCGGATCCAGGCCCGCCGCAAGGAGTACGCCGCCGACCCGAGCTGCGTCAACGAGGGCTTCCACCTCACCGGCGACGAGGTGCGGATCACCGCCACCGACATGGTCAACCAGGCGCTGGAGCCTGTCCGCGACTACTACTCGGTGATCAGGGGCGGCAAACGGGTGAACAAGCCGTTCACCGAGTGGCTGGACGGCTGGGCCCGGGTGATCCGCGACTTCGACGGCTACTCGATGGGCCGCTTCCTGCGCGAGTACGCGGGCTTCAGCGACGAGGCCATCGAGGCGATCGGCACGATCGAGAACATGACCTCACGGCTGCACCTGGCCTTCTTCCACACCTTCCTGGGCCGCAGCGACATCAACCCGAACGCCACCTACTGGGAGATCGCGGGCGGCAGCTGGAAGCTGCCCGACGCGCTCGCCGACGAGCTCCGGGAGGAGCTGCGGATGGGCGAGCGGATGATCCGGATGGAGTACTGGGACCCGCGCCGGGACGGCGGCGGAGCCCGGAACGTCGGCCCGGTCGGGCCCCGGGTCGCCGTCCAGACCGTCCCCGAGGACGACCCGGAGGCCGAACCCACCGTCTGGAAGGGCGACTTCGCGATCGTCACGGTCCCGTTCTCCGCCCTGCGGTTCGTCCAGGTGACGCCCCCGTTCTCCTACAAGAAGCGCCGGGCGATCATCGAGACCCACTACGACCAGGCCACCAAGGTGCTGCTGGAGTTCTCCCGCCGCTGGTGGGAGTTCACCGAGGCGGACTGGAAGGTCGAACTCGACTCCATCGCGCCCGGCCTGTACGAGTACTACCAGCGGGCCGGTGAGGATGACGCCGAGGCCGCCGTGGCCGCCGCCCACAACGGCCACCGGCCCCCGCGCAACCTGCCGGAGGTCCTGCTCGGCGCGCACGCGAGCGTGGACGAGCACCGGATCAGCCGGGCCCAGCGGGAGGTCTACCGGCACACCCCGCTGCTCCGGGCGAGCGTGCGCCCCGCCACCGACTGCTTCGGCGGCGGCTCGACCACCGACAACCCGAACCGCTTCATGTACTACCCCTCGCACCCGGTGCCCGACGGCGACGGCGGCGGGGTGGTGCTGGCCAGCTACAGCTGGTCGGACGACGCGGTGCGCTGGGACTCCATGGAGGACGACGAGCGGTACGTCTACGCGCTGCGCAACCTCCAGTCGGTGCACGGCCGGCGGATCGAGGTGTTCTACACCGGCTACGGGAAGACCCAGAGCTGGCTACGCGACCCGTACGCCTTCGGCGAGGCGGCCGTGTACACCCCGCACCAGATGACCAGCTTTCACCTCGACGTGGTCAAGCCGGAGGGCCCGGTGCACTTCGCCGGCGAGCACGTCTCGCTCAAGCACGCCTGGATCGAGGGCGCGGTGGAGACCGCCGTCCGGGCTGCCGTCGCCGTGCACGAGGCGCCACCGCCTCCGGCCGCGGCCGAACCGGAGATCCGGCCCGAGGTTCAGGTCCGACGGGAGAGCCGACAGGAGGCGATGCGCGGATGAGCGGCAACGACGAATGGACGGTGGCCCGTTACCTGGCCACCAGGCTGGAGCAGTTGGGCATCCGGTACCTGTTCGGGGTGCCGGGGGACTTTCTCGGCCCGTTCCTGACGATCATGCAGGCCACCACCGGCGTACGCTGGATCGGCACACCGACCGAGATGGGCGGCGGCTACGCCGCGGACGCCTACGCCCGGGTGCGGGCCGCCGACGCCGACCCGGCCAAGGGCGAGCAGGGCATCGGCGCCGTCGCGGTCACCTACGGGGTGGGCGCGTTCAGTCTGCTCAACACCATCGGCGGCGCGTACGTCGAGGACGTACCGCTGATCGCGATCAACGCGGCGCCGTCCTACGAGCAGTGGCTCAACCAGCAGGCGGTCGGCCTGCTCACCTCGCACATGAGCCCGCGCCGGGAGAGCAACCTGGACGTCTACCGGCAGGTCACGGTGGACGCACAGGTGCTCTCCAACCCGGGACTCGCGCCCTCGCAGATCGACAGCGCGATCACCGCGTGCCTGACCGAGCGCAAGCCGGTCTACCTGGAGGTCATGGAGGACCTCTGGCACGCGCCCTGCGAGCGTCCGCAGGGTGAACTCCGCGCTCACGAGCGGCCGTTCACCAAGCGGAACAAGGACATGCTGGAGAAGGCCGTCACGGCGGCGGTGGAGCTGATCAGGAAGTTCGGCACACCGATCGTCTGGGCCGGCGAGGAACTGGTCCGCCAGCGGCTGGAGAACGAGCTGCTGGAGTTCGTGCAGACCACCCGGATGCAGTTCTGCACCACGGTCGGTGCGAAGTCCGTGGTGTCCGAACGGCACCCGCTGTTCGCCGGCGTCTACAACGGCAAGGCGAGCCTGCCGGAGATCCGGAAGACCTTCAAGAACGCGGGGTGCCGGATCGGCCTGGGGACCTGGTCCACGTCCAAGAACCTCGGCGGCGAGCAGTCCATCGGCGACGACTGGATCGTGGCGGCACGCGACGGAGTCAGCGTCGGCGCCAAGTACTTCCCCGAGGTACGACTCGGCCGGTTCATCGCCGCGTTGAGCAGAGCCCTGGCGGGACAGACCTTCTCGGCCGACCACTTCGCGCTGGCGCACGCGGCGGGCCTGGACGTCCCGGCCAGCACGGCCGACTTCCTCGACTCACTGAGCAGCGACCAGTACCCGTCGGAGCTGACCTACGACAGCTTCTTCCAGCACATCAACTTCTTCCTGGAGCACCAGGCCACCGGCGGGGACCCGCAGGCCCCTTCGCCGTTCACGGTGGTCTCGGACGCGGCGTTCGCGCTGCTCGGCTCGATGAACCTGCGGATCACCGAGCGGGCCGGCTTCCTGGCCCAGAACAGCTGGCTGTCCATCGGCTACTCCGTCGGCGCGGCCACCGGCGTGGCGCTGGGCCGACAACAGCCGATGAAGCGCCCGCTGGTGTTCGTCGGGGACGGCTCGTTCCAGGAGATCTGCCAGGAGCTGTCCACCCAGGTACGCCACCACCTGCGGCCGGTGATCTTCGTCCTGGACAACGAGGGCTTCTACGGCATCGAGCAGATGCTGGTCAGCCCCTGCTACTACAAGGAGAAGCCGTCCGACGGCGCCGACTTCTACAACGTGCTGCACCCGTGGCGCTACGAGAAGCTGGCCGAGGTCTTCGGCACGGACAAGGACCGGATGCACGGGTACGCACTCACCACCCACACCGAGCTCGACTCACTCCTGCTGGACATCGCCGATCCCGGCAACGACCTCAACCACGCGCCGATCCTGGCCCGCGTCCGGCTCAGTCGGCACGACTACCCGAAGGCGCTCCAGTACAAGATCGACGAGAACTGCACGTAGCCGCCCCGAGTCCACCGGCCCCCGTCCCCGACGGGGGCCGGTGCGTGCCGGACGGTCGGTGCGTGCTGGACGGCGAGGGTGCCGGCCCTCAGGGTCGCGCCCGGCGTCCTGTCCGCCAAAAGCGCCTGGATGTCGTCCTGAAGGGCCGGCACCGGGTCCGCCTCGTACGCCGAGATCAGTGGTGAAAGGCGCCTTTCGCCTCGCCTCACGGCACCGGCAGTTCCCGTCGGGTGCGCAGGGGGCCGGTGAGGAGGAGCAGGGCGCAGAGCGCGTTGCCCGTGTACAGGAGCCACAGGGCGTCCCGGACGCCGAGGACGGTGCCCAGGGTTCCGCCGAGGAGGCTGCCGATCGGAATCGTCCCGTACATCACGAAGCGGATGCTGGAGCTGACCCTGCCGAGCATGTCCGGGGGGCAGTAGGCCTGGCGGAAGCTCACGATGATCACATTTCCGGCGACGACCCCGGTCATCAGGCAGAAGTCTCCGACCAGGAAGGCCAGCAGGCCCGTGCCGTCCGTGGTGAGCGGGATCAGCAGTCCGAACGGGCCGCTGCAGAAGGCGCAGAGGATGACCGCCCTGGCGGTGCCGAACCGGCGGGCCAGGCGGGGCGAGATCACCGCGCCCAGGACACCGCCGAGGCCGGTCAGGGCGATCAGGACGCCGATGACGCCGCCGCCGGCGCCGACCGTTCGACTGAGGAAGACGATCGCCAGGCACTGGGCGCCGGCCAGGAACAGGTTCATCGCCGCGTCGCACGCCAGGATCGTCCGCAGGAACGGGTCCCGGCCGAGGAACACGATGCCCTCCCGGATCTCGGCGGCCAGGGACCGGTCGGCTCCCGCCCGCTCCTCGTGGCCGGGCGGGCTCTCCCGGGCGCGGATCCGGGTGAGGAGCACGGCCGAGATCAGAAAGCTCAGGCCGTCGGCGAGGAAACCCAGGGCCGCGTTCGCCGTCTGGGCCAGCACGCCGCCCGCCCCCGGGGCCACGACCTCGGCGGCGGACTCGCTGGTCTGGAGCTTGGCGTTGCCGTCCGCCAGTTCCTCCTGTGGCAGGAGGGCGGGGACGTACGCGCTGTAGGCCGCGCGGAAGAACACGTCGGCGGTGCCGGACAGGAGTGCGACGAGAAGGACTTGACCGGTCGCGAGGAGACCCAGCCAGTCCGCCGCCGTCAGGGAGAGCATCAGTACCGCCGACACCGTGTTGCACACGATCATCACCGGTCGGCGTCGCATCCGGTCCGTCCAGGCTCCTACGGGCAGGCCGATCAGGAGCCACGGCACCCAGGCCGCCGCGCCCAGCAGGCCCATGGTGAAGGAGTCGGCGTTCAGGGTGTTCACCGCGATCAGCGGCAGGAGCACGCGGGTGGTCGCGCTGCCGAACTGGCTGACGGACTCGCCGGCCCACAGGAGGCGGAAGTCGCGGCGGCGCAGGGCGCGGGGTGTCGTACTCGTCGTCACACTCGTCGTCGTGCTCGTCGTCGTGCTCATCGGCGGACCACGCCTTCGCACACGAGCGCGGCGATCTGCGAGGCCGGCTTCGCGGCCATCATCTCGCCGTGCGTGCACGGTGCCTCGTGGTGGTCGATGCGGCCCGAGGTGTAGGGCTGCCAGGTCCCGGGCCCCGGTGCGTCGACCTCGTGCGCGGCGCCGACGAGCGTGAGGTCGCCCCGGAAGACACCCGGACGATGGGCCGCGGCCAGCGTGTCGTGATGGACGTACGCCTCCCCCAGCGCGGCGATGGTCCCCTCGTCGAAGGCCGCCAGCGGGCCGTCCGCCGCCCGGGCCACCCGGACGAGGTCGGCGAGGGTCATCGGAGCGGGCCCCGTTGCGCAGGACGGCTCCTGTGCCGGGTAGCCGAGCGAGTCCAGCAGGTCCCGCAGGGGGTCCGCCGCGGCCGTCCCGGTCTGTGGCCGCGTCTCGGTGGCCGGGTAGCCGTCCAGGAGCACGAGGTGCGCCACGTCCTCACCGTCCGTCTGGAGCCGCACCGCCACCGCGTGGGCGACCAGCGCGCCGAACGACCAGCCCAGGAGGTGGTAGGGGCCGCTCGGCTGGACCGTGCGGATCAAGGTGGCGTAGTCGTCGGCCATCTCCGCGACGCTCGCGGGCCGCGCCCCCGGCTCACCGAGACCACGGGCCTGCAGCGCGTGGACGGGCCGGTCCGGGTCGAGGTGGTCGAGGAGGGCCCGGTACACCCAGCCGGTGCCGGCGCCCGGGTGGACGCAGAACAGGGCGGGCGCGCCGTCGGCGCCGGACCGCAGGGTGACCAGGGGTGCCAGCGCGTCGTCCGTACCGCCGGGCTCCGTGGTGCCACGCTCCGGTACGCGGGCGGCGAGGCCCGCGACGGTGGGGGCCGCGAAGAGGTCCTGGACACCCAGGTCCTCGCCGAGGGCGTCCCGGACACGGGACATCAGCCGAGCGGCCAGCAGGGAATGGCCTCCGAGGTCGAAGAAGCCGTCGTCGGCGCCGACGGCGTCGTGGGGCAGGCCCAGCGCTTCGGCGAACAGGCCCGCGAGGACCTCCTCCCGCCGGGTCAGGGGTGCCCGACGCGCCGCTCCCGCCGTGTGGGTCGGATCCGGTGCGGGCAGCGCCGTCCGGTCGAGCTTGTCGTGGGGCGTGCGCGGGAACGCGTCGAGCACGACGACCGCGGACGGGACCATGTGGGCCGGCAGGGCCTCGGCCACGTGGGCGCGCAGCGCTGAGGGCTCCACCGCGGCACCGTCCTGACCCGGGACCACGTACCCGACCAGCCGCTTGCCGCCGCCCGGACCGTCGGACCGTAGGGTCACGGCGGCCTGGGCGATGCCCGGGGCGGCTGCGAGCACCGCCTCGACCTCACCGAGTTCGACGCGGAAACCACGGATCTTCACCTGGTCGTCGGTGCGGCCGAGGTACTCCAGCCGCCCTTCGCGGTCCCAGCGCACCAGGTCGCCCGTGCGGTACATCCGGGCGCCCTCCTCGAACGGGCACGCCACGAACCGCTGGGCCGTCAGCCCAGGCCTGCGGTGGTAGCCCCGTGCCAGTCCGGCGCCCGCGAGGTACAGCTCGCCCCGCACGCCCGGCGCCACCGGGCGCAGCTCCGCGTCCAGGACGTACGCGCGGGTGTTGGCGACGGGGCCGCCCACCAGGGGACGTTCGCTGCGGGCCGTGTCCCACCACAGGGCGTCGACCGTGCACTCGGTGGGGCCGTAGAGGTTGTGGCAGAGCATCCCCGGTGTGGCGCGCAGGCGGCTCCAGAGCTGTTCGTCGGCTGCTTCGCCGCCGATGAGCAGCATGCGTGGCGGGGCGTCGAGCAGGCCTTCCGCCACCAGTTGGGCGGCGTGGGTGGGGGTCACGTCGACGACGTCGAGGGCTGAGTCGCCGATGTACCGGACGAAGGCTGCGGCGTCACGTCGGACGTCGTCGCTCATGAGGTGCAGTTCGTGCCCGGCGACCATCCACATCAGGGCGTCCCAGGAGGCGTCGAACGACAGGGAGGCGGTGAGTGCCACGCGCAACTTCCTTGCGTCGTCGGCTCGTTCCGCTGCGGGGATGGTGTGGGCGCGGTGGAAGGCGTGGAGGTTGCGCAGGGCCGCGTGGTCGACGACGACGCCCTTGGGGCGGCCCGTGGATCCGGAGGTGTACACCAGGTACGCGGAGTCGGCGGGGCGGGGCACGCGGGCGGGGCTCTCGCAGGACTCGGCCGCGTTCGCGTTCTCGTCGTCGACGAGGAGGAGGGGGATGTGCGGGGCGGCGTCCAGCGGGAGCCGGTGGATGGTTTCGCGGTCGCTGACGAGGAGCGCCGGGGCGCAGTCCGCCAGGATGTGGGCGATCCGCTCGGCGGGGTGGTCCGTGTCGACGAACACGAACGCCGCGCCCGTCTTGAGGACGGCCAGCAGGGCGCACACGGCCACGGGCGTGCGGGGCAGGGCGAGCGCGACCACCTGCTCGGGGCCCGCGCCGGCCCGTGCGAGGCGGTGGGCCAGGCGGTTCGACCGGGCGTCGAGGTCGGCGAAGGTGATCTTCGTGGCGCCGTGCACGAGGGCGGTGGCCTGCGGGGTGCGGGCGCACTGGGCCTCGAACAGTTCGGGGAGGGTGGCGGACGGCACCGGCAGCGCGGTGTCGTTCCACTCCGTCAGCAGGCGCTGCCGGTCGGCCCGCGTCAGGGGGTCGGCCGCGCCGACGGGCCGGCCCGGGTGGGTCGCGAGCAGGCGGAGCACCCGTTCCAGGGCGGCGGCGATGTCCTGGGCCGTGGCGTGGTCGAACAGTTCGGCCGCGTACTCCAGGAAGCCGCCGATCCCGGCGGGGGTGCCGTCGGCGGCACGGCGCTCCTGGACGTCGACGGTCAGGTCGAACTGTGCGACGTCGAAGCGGAAGGGTTCACTGCGGACGTCGAGCCCGGCGAGTTCCAGCGCGGCGTCGGCACCGTCCTGCACCTGGAGCAGGACCTGGAAGAGGGGGTGGCGGGCGAGGGAGCGCTCGGGGTTGAGCGCCTCGACGACCCGCTCGAAGGGGACGTCCTGGTTCTCGTACGCGACGAGGTCGGCCTCGCGTACGCGGTGGAGGAGTTCGCCGAACGTGGGATCGCCGGAGACGTCGGTGCGCAGGACCAGGGTGTTGACGAAGAAACCGACCAGGTCGTCCAGTGCCTCGTCCGGGCGGCCGGCGACCGGAGTGCCGATCGGGATGTCGGTGCCCGCACCGAGGCGGGACAGGAGAACGGCCAGGCCCGCCTGGAGGACCATGAACAGCGTGCAGCCGTGTTCCCGGGCCAGGCCCAGCAGACGGGCGTGGAGGTCGGCGTCCAGTTCCACCGGCACCGAGCCGCCCGCGAAGGTCGCCGTCGCCGGCCGGGGCCGGTCGCAGGGCAGGGCGAGTTCCGCCGGTGATGCGGTCAGCTCCTGCCGCCAGAAGGAGAGCTGACGCGAGATCAGACTCTCCGGGTCGTCCTCCTCCCCCAGGACCTGCCGCTGCCACAGGGTGTAGTCCGCGTACTGCACCGGAAGCGGCGACCAGTCGGGGCCGTGCCCCTCGGTCCGGGCCCGGTAGGCGTCGGCCACGTCGCGGAAGAGGGGGCCCCAGGACCAGCCGTCGAGTGCGATGTGGTGGACCACCAGCACCAGCACCCACTCGTCCGCGCCGACGGCCAGCAGCGCCGCGCGTACGGGCGGGCGCCCGGCCAGGTCGAAGGGACGGGCCACCAGGGCGTCGAGGGCCTCGGCGGTACCCTCGGGGCCGCACCGCACGACGTCGAGGGGCACCGCGACGTCGGTCGGCAGCACCTGCTGGTAGGGCTCGCCGTCCTGCTCCCGGAACACCGTCCGCAGTCCTTCGTGGCGGGCGACGACGTCGGCGAGGGCCCGGGACAGCGCGTCGGTGTCCAGCCGGCCGCGCAGCCGCAGGGCGAACGGGCAGTGGTAGCCGGTGCCCTGGCCCGCGCGGTTCAGGAACCACAGGCGGCGCTGAGCCGGCGACAGGGGCAGGGTGTCCGGGCGGTCCGGGGCCGGGGTCAGGGCCGGGCGGGCGTGGCCCGGGCCGTCGAGGTCGCCGAGGCGGGCGGCGAGCCCGGCCACGGTGGGGTGCTGGAAGAGGTCCCGGATGCCGAGGTCGCCGCCGAGGGTCGCACGGATGCGGGAGAGCAGGCGAGTGGCCAGCAGGGAGTGTCCGCCGAGGTCGAAGAAGCCGTCGTCGGCGCCGACGGCGGACAGGCCGAGCACCTGCGCGAAGAGTTCCGCCAGGATCTCCTCGCGGGGGCCGCGGGGCGGCCGCGAGGAGGTCTGCGCGGTGAAGTCCGGTGCGGGCAGCGCGGCGCGGTCCAGCTTCCCGTTGCGGTTCATCGGGAGCGTCTCCAGTGCCACGATGGCCGAGGGGACCAGGTGGTCGGGCAGGCCGGCGGCGAGCCGCTTGCGCAGGGCGCCGGCCTCCACGGTGCGGCCTGCGGTCGCGGTCACGTACGCCACCAGGCGCTTGCCGCCGGGGCCGGTGTCCCGGGCGATCACCGCGGCTTGGGCCACCTCGGGGCAGCCGCGCAGCGCGGCCTCCACCTCGCCGGGTTCGATCCGGAAGCCCCGGATCTTGACCTGGTCGTCCGCGCGTCCCAGGTATTCGAGGCGGCCCTCGCGGTCCCAGCGGACCAGGTCACCCGTGCGGTACATGCGGCCGCCGGCCTCGAAGGGGCAGGCGACGAAGCGCCCTGCGGTGAGCGAGGGGCGGTTGAGGTAGCCGCGGGCCAGGCTCGGACCGGCCAGGTACAGCTCGCCGGGTACGCCGGGGGCGACGGGGCGCAGCCGGTCGTCGAGCACATAGGCGCGGGTGTTGGCGATCGGGCGTCCCACCAGCGGCTGCTCGCTGTGGGCCGCGTCCCACCACAGGGTGTCGACGCTGCACTCGGTGGGGCCGTAGAGGTTGTGGCACAGCATCCCGTCGGCCTCGCGGACCCGGGTCCACAGGGCCGCGCCCGCCGCCTCACCGCCCAGCAGCAGCACCTGGGGTCGGTGCGCGGGGTCGTCCAGCAGGCCCTCCTCGACCAGTTGCTCGGCGTAGGTCGGGGTGACGTCGAGGGCGTCGATGCCTTCGCGGGCGATGTGCCGGACCAGGGCGGCGGCGTCGCGGCGGGTGTCGTCGTCGATCAGGTGGAGTTCGTGGCCCGCGACCATCCAGAGCAGGCCCTCCCAGGAGGTGTCGAAGGAGAGCGCGGCGGTGAGTGCCATGCGCATCCTGCGGCCGTCGCCGATCTCCTGCGCGCGGGAGATGACGCCGGCTCGGTGGAAGGCGTACAGGTTGCGCAGTCCGGCGTGGTCGATCACCACGCCCTTGGGTTCGCCGGTGGATCCGGAGGTGTGGATGACGTAGGCGGCGCTGTGGGGGTGGATCTCGCGACCGAGGGGTGTGTCCGGGAAGTGGCCGGGGGCGTCGGCGAGGACGTGGGCGGCGCCGGTGTCGGGGAGGGTCGCCGTGGTGGCGAGGTCCGTGACGACGGTGGTCGTGGTGCGCAGCAGGCGGGCGATGCGCTCCGGCGGGTAGTCGGTGTCGACCGGGACGAACGCGGCGCCGGCCTTGAGCACGGCGAGGAGTGCGATCACCGAGGCGGCGGAGCGGGGCAGGGCCAGGGCGACGAGGTGCTCGGGGCCGACCCCGTGGTCGGCGAGGCGGTGCGCCAGGCTGTTGGCGCGTGCGTCGAGTTCGGCGAAGCTCAGGGCCGTGTCCTGGAAGACCAGGGCGGTTGCGTCGGGGGTGCGGGCGGCCTGCGCCTCGAACAGCTCCGGGAGGGTCTGCGGGGGGACGGGGGCCGCGGTGTCGTTCCAGTGGGTCAGGACCTGCTCGCGCTGCTCGGCGGAGAGGGGGTCGACGTGGGAGAGCGGCGCGCCGGGGTCGGCGGCCAGGCGCTCCAGCACGCGGGCGATCCCGGCCGCCAGGTCCGCGGCCGTCTCGCGGTCGAAGAGGTCCGTCGCGTACTCGAGTGCTCCGGTGACCCCGGCCGGGGCGCCGTCGCTGCCCGTCTGCTCGTGGAAGTCCACCGTCAGGTCGAACTTGGCGATGTCCCAGCCGACCGGTTGCTCGGCGCAGTGCGTGCCGGGCAGGGTGAACGCCGGGCCTTGTCCGCTCTCCAGCGTCATCATCACCTGGAAGAGGGGGTGGCGGGCGAGGGAGCGCTCGGGGTTGAGCGCCTCGACGACCCGCTCGAAGGGGACGTCCTGGTTCTCGTACGCGACGAGGTCGGCTTCGCGTACGCGGTGGAGGAGTTCGGTGAAGGTGGGGTCGCCGGACATGTCGGTACGCAGGACCAGGGTGTTGACGAAGAAACCGACGAGGTCGTCGAGTGCTTCGTCCGAGCGGCCCGCGACGACCGTGCCGACGGGGATGTCGGTGCCCGCGCCGAGGCGGGACAGGAGGACGGCGAGGCCGGCCTGGAGCACCATGAACAGGGTGCAGCCGTGTTCCCGTGCCAGGTCGAGCAGCCGTGCGTGCAGTTCGGCGTGCAGCGTGACGGGGAAGGAGCCGCCCGCGAAGCTCGCCACGGCCGGCCGGGGCCGGTCGTGGGGCAGGGCGAGTTCCGCGGGGGATCCTGCCAGCTCCTCCTTCCAGAAGTCGAGTTGGCGGGTGATCAGGCTGTCGGGGTCGTCGTCCTCCCCCAGGACCTGCCGTTGCCAGAGCGTGTAGTCGGTGTACTGCACCGGCAGCGGCTCGAAGTCGGGCTTGCGGCCCTCGCGCCGGGCCGCGTAGGCGGCGGCCAGGTCGCCGAGCAGCGGCCCCCACGACCAGCCGTCCGTCGCGATGTGGTGCACGACCAGCAGCAGCACCCACTGGTCGCCGCCCAGCTCGAACAGCTCTGCCCGGAGCGGGAGTTCGGTGGTGAGATCGAAGACGTGCCCGGCCTCCTCGGCGAGGGCGGTCGCGAGGTTCGCCTCCGTTGTCCGGGTGACCCGGAGGTGCGGGAGGTGGTCCGACACCTGCTGTACGGGTTCTCCGTCGACCTCGGGGAACACGGTTCGCAGCACGTGGTGGCGGGCGGCGAGGTCGCCGAGCGCCGCGCTGAGGGCGGCCGCGTCGAGCGGGCCGTGCAGCCGGGTGGCCAGCGGGCAGTTGTAGGCCGAGCCGGTCTCGCCCATCTGGTTGAGGAACCACAGCCGCCGCTGGGCGAACGAAACGGGAAACACAGGACCTCCTGGGACGTGCGGGTGTGCGACGGGCGGGTTCAGGACTTCGCGGGGCGCAGCGCGGGGCGTGCCAGGGGCGCGTCGTCCAGCCGGGCGGCGGTCATAGCCGGTGTGGGGTTCTGGAACAGGTCGCGGATCTTCAGCTCGCGGCCCAGCTCCGCCCGGATCCGGCTGATGAGGCGGGTCACCAGCAGCGAGTGGCCGCCGAGGGCGAAGAAGTTGTCGTCGGGGCCGACCGACTCCTTGCCGAGCACCTGCGCGTACAGTTCGCGGACCCGCTGTTCGGTCCCGTCGCCGGTGTCCGGTGCGGCCGCGTTCTCGGACGGCCGGTCCTGGGCGGGGTGCGACGGTCGCGCGAGCGCGCCCACCGGCTGCCCGGGGCCGGCCGCGAGGTGCCGCAGGAGGGCGGCCAGGTCCTGCGCCATCCGCTCGGCGGTTCGGTGGTCGAACAGTTCTGTGGCGTAGGTGAGTTCGCCCACGAGGCCGAGCGGGCTACCGTCCGCCGCGCGCTGTTCGCCGAGGTCGACGCCCAGGTCGAACTTCGACACCTGCCACTCGACGGGGTGCGCCTGTGCGTCGAGGCCCGCCAGGCGGGGCAGGGCAGGGGGCTCGTTCTGCACCTGGAGCAGCACCTGGAAGAGGGGGTGGCGGGCCAGGGAGCGTTCGGGGTTGAGGTCGACCACGACCCGTTCGAAGGGCACGTCCTGGTGCTCGTACGCGGCGAGGTCGGTCTCGCGCACCCGGTGCAGGAGGTCGGTGAAGGTGGGATCGCCGGAGACGTCGGTGCGCAGCACGAGGGTGTTGACGAAGAAGCCGACGAGGTCGTCGAGTGCTTCGTCCGAGCGGCCCGCGACCACGGTGCCGATGGGGATGTCGGTGCCCGCGCCGAGGCGCGCCAGCAGCACCGCGAGGCCGGCCTGGAGCACCATGAACAGGGTGCAGCCGTGCTGCCGGGCCAGTTCCAGCAGGCGGGCGTGGAGGTCCGCGTCGAGCTCCACCGGGACGGAGCCGCCCGCGAAGCTCGCCACGGCCGGCCGGGGCCGGTCGTGGGGCAGGGCCAGTTCGGCCGGGGCGTCGGCCAGTTCCTTCCTCCAGAAGGTCAGTTGGCGACGGATCAGGCTGTTCGGGTCGTGCTCGTCCCCGAGCAGTTCGCGTTGCCACAGGGTGTAGTCGGTGTACTGCGCCGGGAGCGGCTCGAAGTCGGGCGCGCGGCCTTCCCGCCGGGCCGCGTAGGCGGTCGCCAGGTCGCCCAGCAGGGGCGCCCAGGACCAGCCGTCGGTGGCGATGTGGTGCACCACCAGCACCAGCACCCATGCGTCGCCGCCCAGTTCGAACAGCCGGGCGTGCAGGGGAAGGTCCTGCGCGAGGTCGAAGTGGTGGCCCGCCGCCTCGCGTACGGCCCTGGGCAGGTCCGCCTCGGTGAGGCGATCGCACTGCAGCGTCACCGGTGCCTGCGCCGCGGTGCGCAGCCGGATCCGGGGTTCCCCGTCGATCTCGTCGAACAGGGTCCGCAGCACGTCGTGGCGGGCGGTGAGATCGCCGAGTGCCGCGTTCAGGGCGGCCACGTCCAGCGGTCCGTGCAGCCGGTAGGCGAAGGGGACGTTGTGGTCCGCGGACTGCTCCTGCGCCTGCTGGGCGAACCACAGCCGGTGCTGGGCGAAGGACAGCGGGGGCTCCTGCGCGCACGGTGTCCGGCGCAGTGCCGGCCGGGCCTGCCCGGCGCGGCCCGCCAGCTCGGCCAGCGCGGCGACGGTCTGCGCCCGGAAGACGTCCCGCAGCGACAGTTCGACGCCCAGGGCCGTGCGGACGCGGCTGACCAGCCTGGTCGCGAGCAGGGAGTGGCCGCCCAGGTCGAAGAAGCCGGCGTCGGCGGCGACGGTGTCGAGGTCCAGGAGCTCGGCGAAAAGACCCGCCAGGATCTCCTCCCGGGGCGTGCGCGGCGGGCGGCCGCCTGCGGTGGACGGCGCGGGTTCGGGCAGGGCCCGGTAGTCCACCTTGCCGTTGGCGGTCAGCGGCAGGTCGTCCAGGACGACGATGTGCGCGGGGATCATGTAGTCCGGCAGCAGGCCGGCGAGCCGGGCGCGCACCTCGGACCGGGAGAGTGCGCCGACCACGTAGCCGACCAGCCGCTTCTCGCCGTCCCCGGCCGCCCTGGCGGTGACCACGGCCTGGCGTACGCCCGGGCAGGCGGCGAGCGCGGCCTCGACCTCGCCCGGCTCGACCCGGAAGCCGCGGACCTTCACCTGCTCGTCGGCGCGGCCGAGGAATTCCAGCAGGCCGTCCGTCCGCAGGCGGGCCAGGTCGCCGGTGCGGTACATCCGGGTCCCGGGTGCGCCGAAGGGGTCGGCGACGAAGCGCTGTGCGGTCGTTGCCGGCCGCCGGTGGTAGCCGCGCGCCACTCCGGCACCGGCGACGTACAGCTCGCCGGGGGTGCCGGGCGGCACTGGGCGCAGCCGGTCGTCGAGCACGTAGACGCGGGTGCCGTCCAGCGGCCGGCCGATCGGCACCGGGCCGTCGGCGTGGCCGGTGACGAGGTGGGAGGTCGCGCAGAGGGTCACCTCGGTCGGGCCGTACAGGTGGCGGATGGCCGTGGCCGGGCAGGCCTCCTGCACCGCCCGTACCGCGGCGGGACTGACCACGTCGCCGCCGGTCAGCACCTCGCGCACGGTGGCCAGGATGCCGGGGTGCTCCTCGGCGACCACCCGGAACAGTCCGGCGGTGAGGTGGACGGCCGTGATCCGCTCGTCGCGGATGAGTGCGCCGAGTGCGGCGACGGTGAGTTCGCCCTCGGGGGCGACGACCACCTGCCAGCCGGACAGGAGTGCCACCCACAGCTCGTAGTCGGCGATGTCGAAGGCGTGCGGGGCGTGGAACAGCACGCGCTGGGGTCCGCCGGTGTGCCAGCCGCGGTCCGCCACCAGGTCCAGGAGGTCCCGGTGGGTGACGGCGACGCCCTTGGGCTCGCCGGTGGAGCCCGAGGTGTGCATGAGGTAGGCCAGCTGGTCGGGTCGGCACCGCGCCGGCAGGGCGGCGGGGTCACTGTCGCCGGTTCCGGCCGGGCCGTCGGCCTCGGCTCCGCTCACGAGGACGGTCTGCCCGCAGCCGAGTCCCAGCCGGTGGAACCGCTCGTCCACCAGGAGGACCGGGCAGCCGGCGTCGTCGAGAATCCGCTGGATGCGCGTGGCGGGGTGGCCGGTGTGCAGCGGCACGTACGCGCCGCCGGCCTTGAGGACGGCCAGCATCGCCACGACCACGTCGGGGGAACGCTCCATCAGCACGCCGACCGGGGTCTCGGTGCCGACACCGATCCGGGTCAGCCGGTGTGCGAGCCGGTTCGCGCGCTCGTCGAGCTCGCGGTACGTCAGCTCGACCGGTCCGGCCTTGAGCGCGACGTCGTCAGGGGTGCGGGCCGCCTGGCGGGTGAACGCCAGGTGGACTCCCCCGGGGGTATCCGGGCGCGACGGCGAGGCGGCCGGCCGCTCCCCGACCAGCCGGGTGTGCTCCCCG
Organism: Kitasatospora sp. NPDC004669; assembly: GCF_040609455.1. Taxonomy (NCBI): domain Bacteria; kingdom Bacillati; phylum Actinomycetota; class Actinomycetes; order Kitasatosporales; family Streptomycetaceae; genus Kitasatospora; species Kitasatospora sp. NPDC004669. Next base: position 84,756 of record NZ_JBEXKB010000024.1, on the reverse strand, counting down.
GGCAGCAGCAGCTCCAGCTCCGACACCCGTGCGCGCGGCCGGGAGACCACCGACTCCAGGACCGTGCGCAGCCGTGCGCCGAGTGTGCGGACGGTGTCGCGGTCGAAGAGCTCGGTGCGGTACTTGGCCACGGCGCGCAGCCCGCCCGCCCGGCCGCTCTCCTCGGTGAACTGGAACGCGAGGTCGAACTCGGCCTCGGTGACGTCGACTTCCTCGGTGTCGGCGGTGAGCCCGGCCAGCTCGACGGCGGCCGTGGACGCCACGCGCCGCAGGGTCAGCGCCACCTGGAAGAGGGGGTGACGGGCCAGCGAGCGGCGCGGGTTGACCGCCTCGACGACCTGTTCGAAGGGCGCGTCCTGGTGGGCGAACGCGGCCAGGTCGGTCTCCCGTACCCGGTGCAGCAGCCCGCCGAAGGCGGGGTCGCCCGAGACGTCGGTGCGCAGGACCAGGGTGTTGACGAAGAAGCCGACCAGGTCGTCCAGCGCCTCGTCCGAGCGGCCTGCGGCCACCGTTCCCACCGGGATGTCCGTGCCCGCGCCGAGGCGGGACAGCAGCACCGCGAGCGCCGCCTGGAGCACCATGAACAGGGTGCAGCCGTGTTCCCGTGCCAGCGCTTCGAGCTCGCCGGTGAGCGCGGCGTCCAGGTCGAAGGCGACCGCGTCGCCTGCCGGGCTCGCCACCGCCGGGCGGGGGCGGTCGGTGGGCAGGGCCAGCTCCTCGGGCAGCCCGGACAGCGCCTCGCGCCAGTAGGCGAGCTGTTCCTCCCCCACGTCCTCCAGCAGGTCCCGCTGCCAGAGCGTGTAGTCGGCGTACTGCACCGGCAGCGGTGCGCGGTCCGGCTCCCGGCCCTCCCGCCGGGTCGCGTACGCCGCCGCGAGGTCGCCGAGCAGCGGCCCCCAGGACTCGCCGTCGGTGGCGATGTGGTGGAGCGCCAGGACCAGGGTGTGCTCGTCGGGTCCGCCCGTCAGCAGCGCGGCGCGGACCGGGGCGGCCGCGGCCAGGTCGAAGGCGCGGCCCGCGACCTCGGCGACGTCGGCCCGGGCGGCGTCGAGGACCTCCAGCTCCAACGGGGCTTCGGGCAGCACGCGCTGGCACGGCTCGCCGCCCACCTCCGGGTAGACGGTGCGCAGGATCTCGTGCCGTTCGGCGAGGTCGACCAGCGCCGCGCGCAGCGCGGGCACGTCGACCGGGCCGCTGAGCCGGGCGGCCACCGCGCTGTGGTAGGCGGGGTTCGGCCCGTCGAGGCGGTCGAGGAACCACAGCCGCCGCTGGGCGGCGGACAGCGGCAGCCGGGCGGGGCGCTGCGCGGGCCGCAGCGCCGGGCGGGCGCCGCCCGCGCCGTCGAGGCGGGCGGCGAGGCCCGCGACCGTGGGGGTGTTGAAGACCTCGCGGACCCCCAGTTCCACGCCGAGGGCGCCGCGCACCTGGGTCACCAGACGCATGGCCAGCAGGGAGTGGCCTCCCAGGTCGAAGAAGTCGTCGTCCACGCCGACTTCGGGCAGGCCCAGCACCGCGGCGAACAGGCCCGCCAGGACCTCCTCGTGGGCGGTGCGCCCGGTGCGGCCGCCCGCGCGGTGGCCGGGTGCGGGCAGGGCCCGCCGGTCGAGCTTCCCGTTCGGCGTCACCGGCAGGGCGTCGAGGACGACCACCGCCGGCACCATGTGCTCCGGCAGCACGGCGGCCAGGGCGCGGCGCAGCGCGGCGGGCGTCGGGTCGGCGCCCGTGGCGGGCACCACGTAGGCGACCAGCCGCGGATCGCCCGGCCGGTCCTCGCGGACGACGACGGCCGCGTGGGCGACGCCGTCGCAGCCCGCGGCGGCGTTCTGCACCTCGCCGAGCTCGATCCGGAAGCCGCGGATCTTCACCTGGTCGTCGGTGCGTCCCAGGTATTCCAGGACACCGTCCGGGCGCCAGCGCACCAGGTCACCGGTGCGGTACATGCGCTCGCCCGGCGCGAAGGGGCAGGCCACGAACCGCTCGGCGGTCAGGCCGGGTCGGCCGAGGTAGCCGCGTGCCAGCTGGACGCCGGCCAGGTAGAGCTCACCGGCCGTGCCGGGCGCGGCCGGTTCGAGCCGGCCGTCGAGCACGTACGCGCGGGTGTTGGCGGCGGGGCGTCCGATCGGGACGGGGCCGGGGCCGGGCCGGCAGGCCCAGAGGGTGACGTCGACGGCGGCCTCGGTCGGGCCGTAGAGGTTGTGGAGCTCGGTGTCCGGGAGGGTACGGAAGAACGTCTCCTGGGTGTGGGGGGAGAGCGCTTCGCCGCTGCTGATCACCCGGCGCAGCGAGCGGGCCCGCGACGCGTCCGGCCCGCTCAGGAACGCGTCCAGCATGGACGGCACGAAGTGCGCGGTGGTGACGGACTCGCGTTCGATCAGCTCGGCCAGGTAGGACGGGTCCTGGTGGCCGTCGGGCCGGGCCACCACCAGGGTGGCGCCGGTCAGCAGCGGCCAGAAGAACTCCCACACCGACACGTCGAAGCCGCACGGCGTCTTCTGCAGTACCCGGTCGTCGGGACCGAGCCGGTAGGTGCGCTGCATCCACTCCAGCCGGTTGACGATGGCCTCGTGGGAGACGAGGGCGCCCTTGGGGCGGCCGGTGGAGCCCGAGGTGAAGATGGCGTAGGCGGGGTGGCGGGGGTCGAGGGCGGGCCTGGGAGCGGCCTTGGCCTCGGGGAGCGGGGCGTCCAGTCGCAGGGTCGGCGTCCCCGGCGCCTGCCAGCCGGAACTCAGCAGCAGTGCCGGAGCGGCGTCCGCCATGATGCCGAGGTTGCGGGCCGCGGGCTGGCCGAGGTCGACGGGCAGGTACGCGGCGCCGGCCTTGAGCACGGCGCACAGGGCGACGATCAGGTCCAGGGAGCGCGGCAGCGCGACCGCGACCAGGCTCTCGGGCCCGATGCCGCGGGCGGTCAGCACGGACGCCAGGCGGCCGGCGCGCTCGTCCAGCGCGCGGTAGCTCAGCTGCTGCCCCTCGAAGACGACGGCGGTGGCCTCGGGGGTGCGGGCGACCTGGGCCTCGATCAGTTCGGGCAGGGCTCGGGCGGGGAAGTCGGCGGCGGTGTCGTTCCAGTCCACGAGGACGCGGCCCCGCTCCTGGGCGGTGAGGGCGTCGAGGGCGCTGACCGGGGCGTCGGGGTCGGCCGCCCACCGCTCCAGCAGCCGCACCAGCCGGGCGCCGAGTTCCGCCGTCCGCTCCCGGTCGAGCAGTTCGGGGTGGTGGCTGAGCCTGAGCCCGAGTGAGGCGCCCGGCTCGACCACCAGGGTGAGCGGGAAGTGCGTAGTGTCCCGGAACCGGATCCGCGCGTCCAGGTCGACGCCCGGCAGGTCGAGCGCGTAGTCGCTCATCGGGAAGTTCTCGAAGACCAGGTTCGTGTCGAAGAGGGCGGCCGGGGAGCCGGCCAGGCGCTGGAGCTCGGTCAGTCCGAGGTGGTCGTGGTCGGCCAGGTCGGCGCGCTGGTGCTGCAGCGCCCGGCACGTCTCGCGCAGCGGGGCGGAGCCGTCGATCCGGGCGCGGACCGGCACGGTGTTGATGAGCATGCCGATCATCTGGTCGGAGCCTGCCAGTTCCGCGGGCCGGCCGCTGACCGTGCAGCCGAACACCACGTCGTCGTGGCCGGTGCTGCGCGCGAGCAGGACGGCCCAGGCGCCCTGGATCACGCTGGTGAGCAGCAGGCCGCACTCCCGGGCCCGGGCGGTCAGGGCCGCCGTCTGCTGCTCGCTCAGCTGCAGGACCACGTCCTCGGGAGTGGCCCCGGGCGACACCTGGCCGCCCGGAGCGAGCCGGGTGGGCTGGTCGAGACCGGCCAGTGCGGTGCGCCAGGCCTGCTCGGCCGCCGGGCGGTCGCGCTGCGCCAGGTGGGTCAGGTAGGTGCGGTACGGCCGGACGGGCGGCAGTTCGCCGTTCCCGTAGAGGGTGAACAGTTCGCGGAAGAGCAGTCCGAACGACCAGCCGTCCAGGAGCAGGTGATGGGCGGTCACCAGGAGCCGGTGCCGTGTGGCACCGAGCCTGACGAGGGTGAAGCGCAGCAGCGGCGGGCGGCGGCTGTCCACGCCCAGGGCCCAGTCCTGCTCGGTCAGTTCGGCGGCGCGGGCCTCGGCGGCCGGCGCGTCCAGGCCGCCGAGGTCGTGCTCCTGCCAGGCCAGCGGCATGTCGCGGCGGACCACCTGGACGGGGTCGCCGTTCCTGCGGTGCGTGAAGGCGACCCGGAGGTTGGCGTGGCGGCGCAGCAGGGCGTCGGCGGCCTCCTTGAGCCGGGCCGGGTCGAGCGCGCCGTCCAGGTCGACCCTGAACTGCGCGATGTAGAGGTGCTTCGACTCCGGGTCGTATCCGGAGTGGAAGAGCATGCCCTCCTGCAGCGGGGAGAGCGGCAGGACGTCCTCGATCGCCGGCTGGCTGGTGTTCATCGGCTGGATTCGCTTTCTGGAGTGTGTCAGAGGACGTCGAGGGCGGCGGCGAGATCGTCCAGCTCGTCCTGGTCGATCGTGGAGAGCGTGAGATCGGCGGCGACCGTGACGCCGGCGTCCGGACGGGCGGCGTACGCGACGAGGGCGGTGAGCATCCGGAACCAGGACTCGGCGAGTGCGCGTACCTGCGGCTCGTCGAGCACGCCCTGCGCCCAGGCCCAGTCGGCGTGCAGAACGGGCCCGTCCGCCGAGTCGAGGACGAACGCGTTGACCTCGACGGGGTGCGCCATGGGCATGCCGGGGCCGGGCGCGTCCAGCCGGGCACCGTAGTCGGGCAGCAGCTGCCAGTCGGCGTCGCCTGCCCCGCCGAAACGGCCGAGGTAGTTGAAGCCGAGCTGCGCCGGGTCCGTGGCGGCCAGCACCTGGCGGGCGTGCGGGTCGAGATGGCGCAGCAGGCCGTAGCCGAGCCCCTTGCGGGGGATCGCGCGCAGCTGTTCCTTCACCCGCCGCAGGGCGAGGGCGACGGTGGGGCCACCGTGCGCGGCGTCGGGTGCGTCCAGCCCGTCCAGCGCGAAGCGGGTGGGGAAGAGGGTGGTGAACCAGCCGACCGTGCGGGAGAGATCGGCCTCGGCGGGGATCTCCTCGCGGCCGTGCCCCTCCAGGTCCACCAGGGCGCTCGGCCCGCAGGCGGGCCAGCGGGCGAGGGCGAGTGCCAGGCCGGTCAGCAGCAGCTCGTTGGTGTCCGCGCCGAGCCGGTCGGGCACCGACGTCAGCAGTGGGCCGACCGTGGCGGCGGGAAGGCTCAGGGCGAGGTGTGCGGCCAGGTCCTCGTGGTCGCGGGCCGGGTCGAGGGGGCGGCGGCCTATGGTGTCGGCTCCCGGGCGCAGTACGTCGTTCCAGTACGGGAGTTCGGCGGCGCTCCGGTCGTCGGCGGCTTCCGCCGCGAGCAGTTCGGACCAGCGGCGGAAGGAGGTGGGCACGGGGTCGAGGCGTGGCGCGCGGCCGGCCGTGACCGCCGCCCATGCCTGCGCGAGGTCGCCGGTCAGCACACGCCAGGAGATTCCGTCGACGACCAGGTGGTTGACGACGAGGGCGAGGCGGCCGGGCCGGGCCGGGCCCGCGTCGAACCAGACGGCCCGGACGAGCACTCCGTCCTCGGTCGACAGGCGGTCCCGGGCCGCGTGCACCTCCCGTTCGACCTCGCGGGCGGTTTCCGCGCCGTCCGTTCGGACCCGGAGGAGACAGTCCTCGGCCCTGACGGTGCCGGCCGGCCGGGTGTGCGGCACTCCGTCGACCGTGTGCAGCCGGAGCATGTCGTGCCGGTCGAGGACGGCCTGCAGCACCGTGTGCACGGCCTCCTCGGTCAGTTCCGCCGGGGTGCGCACCACCAGGAACTGGTAGTAGCTGTCGGCCGGTCCGCCGCGCTCGCGCAGCCAGTGCATGATCGGCGTCGGCCGGATCGGCCCGATGCCGTCGTCCTCGCCGGCCCGGCGGGCGGGCGCCAGCGGTCGGGCGGTGGCGGCCAGGGCCGCCACGTCCGGCTGGGTCAGCACGTCGCGGACGGTGACGGCCAGTCCGGCCCGGCGGGCGGCACCGACGACCTGGACGGCGATGATGCTGTCGCCGCCCAGCCGGACGAAGCCGTCCTGCGGTCGGACCTGCGGTATCGCGAACAGGTCCGCCAGTACGCCGCACAGGATCTGCTCCGGCGTTGTCACGTCGTTCTCCATCGTTGTCTGCCTTGTTCTCGCTCGTTCTCGTTCTGTCGCGGGCTTCTCAGGCGGTGCGGACCGTGCCGAACAGCGTGCGCAGTCGTGCCCGGTCGACCTTTCCGTTCGCGGTCACCGGCAGTTCCTCCAGCGCGTGGAAGTGTTTGGGCACCATGTACGCGGGCAGGTGCGCGGCGCAGTGCGCGGCGAGCAGTTCGGGCTGCGTGCCGTCGGTCGCCGTCGGGGTGTAGGCGGCGGCGAGCCGGCGGGAGCCGGCGACCTCCACGGCCACCACCACGGCTCGGCGCACGCCCGGCAGCGCGTTGAGGACCGCTTCGACCTCGCCGGGCTCGACGCGGTAGCCGTTCACCTTGAGCTGGTCGTCGGCCCGTGCCACGAAGTGGAAGTCGGTGCCGTCGAAGCGGACCAGGTCGCCGGTGGCGTAGCAGCGGCGCGCCGTGCCGTCGTCGTGCGGCAGGGTGCGGAACCTGGCGTCGGTGAGCTCCTGGTCGCCGAGGTAGCCGAGACCGACGCTGTCGCCGGCGACCATCAGTTCGGCCTCTTCGCCCGGGGCGAAGGGCCGCAGCGCGCCGTCCGCGTGGCGGAGCAGTTCCGCTCCTGCGACCGCGCGTCCGATCGGCGGGTGGTCGGGCCAGTCGGCGGCCTGGTGGGGCGTCAGCCGGTGCTGGGTGACGACGTGGGTCTCGCTGGGCCCGTACTCGTTGATCAGGGTGATGCCGCCCGCCGCGCAGAAGCTGCGCACCTCGGCGTTGACGACCAGGCGCTCACCCGCCACGGCGATCTCCCGCAGGTCGGGCATCGCGTCCGGTTCGAACGCGGCGGCCGTGGCCAGCGCGTGCAGGCCGACCACCGGCAGGAAGAGCCGGGCCACCCGGTGCTCGCGGATCACGTCCATCAGCGTGAAGGGGTCCTGGCGCTGGTCGTCGTCCACCACGACCAGCGTGGCGCCGGCGAGCCAGGTGGCGACGAGTTCCTCGTAGCCCACGTCGAAGCCGATGGACGCCGCTTGCAGGGTGTGCGGCGGGCGGTCGTGGGACCAGTGCCGGACGTGCCAGTCGCCGAGGGCGGCCAGGACTCCCGGCGGCACGGCCACCGACTTGGGCTCGCCGGTGGACCCCGAGGTGGGGATGACGTAGCCGACCGGTCCTTCGCGGGGGGCCTCCAGCGGGTTGCCGCGCACCTCGTCGACGGTGTGCTCGCCGCCGTCCGGGCCGGTCGGCCCGGCGTCGTCGGCGCGCAGCACGAGGTCGCTGAACCGGGTGATCTTCGCGGCCCGGGGCGCGGGCATGCCGGGGTCGACGCAGACCACGCCGGCCCCGGCCCGCCAGGCGCCGAGCACGGCGGCGCAGCGTGTCCAGGACCGGTGGCCGTGGACGGCGACGACGTTGCCCGGTCCCAGGCCGCGGGCGGCGAGGCCGCCGGCGATCTCGGCGGACAGCTGGTCGAGTTCGGCGTAGGTGTGCTGGACGCCGCGGTCGACGACCGCCACCGAGGCGTGGTGGCGGCGGACGGCGGCGAGCAGGGGGTGGATGAGCGACCGCCGTGAACCGCTCGCTTCGGTGTACATGGGTGTCCCTTCTCGGGTCGTGTCCGTCGCGGGGTCAGGCATCCGGCGTCGAGGTGCACTCGGCGATCAGGGCGGCCAGCCGGTCCAGCCCCGTCTCGATCTGGTCGGGGGTCAAGGAGCTGCAGGAGAGGCGTAGTTGGCGGCCGGTGCGGTCGTTGTCGCTGAAGTGGCGCATCGGGGTGAAGAGCACGCCGTGCCGTACGGCGGCGTGTTCGAGCAGTTCGTCGGTGACGGGGAACGGCACGGTGAGCACCACGAAGAAGCCGCCCGCGGGGGTGTTCCAGCGCACCCCGGGCAGTTCGGCGAAGCGTCGGTGCAGGCCCTGGAGGAGACAGCCGAGGTTGCGCCGGTAGATACCGATCTGGCGCCGGTTGGCGTGCAGCAGGCTGCCGCCGTGTTCCAGCAGCATGCCTCCCACCAGGGCCTGGCTCACCGGTGAGGTGTTGACGGTGACCATGCTCTTGGCCCGCGACAGCTCGTCGGCGAGCAGGGTCTCATCCGGGCCCACGACGCGCTGGTCCGCCACGGCGAATCCCACCCGGGCGCCGGGGAAGCAGGTCTTCGCCAGCGATCCGAGGTAGACCACGCGCTGCCCGGTGTCGAGCGCCTTCAGCGTCGGGGGCCTGTCGCTCTCGGCTGCCTGGAAGTAGCCGTAGGGGTTGTCCTCCAGGAGGAGGATGTCCTCCTGGGCGGCGATCTCCAACAGCCGGTGACGGGTCCGCACGTCCATGGAGTGGCCGCTGGGGTTGGAGAAGTCGGGCACCAGGTACAGCGCCCGGGGCCGCTCCCCCGCCGCGCGGACCTCCCGGATCCGCTCCAGCACGTCCTCGGGGCGGACGCCCCGGGGGCCTTCGTGGACCGACCGCACGGGCAGGTCCACCAGGCGGGCGGCGCCGGTCAGGCCGACGTAGGTGGGGTCCACCGCGAGCACGACGTCACGTTCGGTCGCCCGCAGGGCCCGCAGCACCAGCCACAGTGCCTCCTGGGCTCCCACGGTGACCACGACGGCCTCCGGGTCCACGGTGATGCCCTCGTCCCGTTCGAGCTGCCGGGCGATGAGCTCGTGGACGATTCCCTTGGTGCGGCCGTACTGGAACAGCTCCCGCCGCACCCGGGCCTCGTCGTAGCCCTTGTGCTCGGCCAGGTAGCGGCGATAGGTGTCGAGGTAGCGGTGCAGATCGGCCGGATCGAAGAGGTCCTCGGTGGGCCGGCCGGGGGCGAAGGAGACCGCCTCGGGGAAGCGCCCGGCCACCTCGTTGAGGAAGTTCATCGACAGCAGGGCGGGGTCGGCGAGTGAGGCGTGCAGATCCGCGCGGTCCAGTACCACGGGTGCGGTCATCGGGCCGCCCCCAGGACCGAGAGCCACGGCGCGTCGGCCGGGCCGGTGCAGCCGGACAGTTCCAGGGCGGAGCGCAGCTCGGCGTGCAGCAGGCGCAGGACCCGGCTCACCCCCTGCTCGCCGTCGGCGGCCAGTCCCCACAGGACGGGCCGGCCCAGCAGGACGCCGCTCGCACCGAGGGCCAGGGCCTTGAGGACGTCGGTGCCGCTGCGGATCCCGCTGTCCAGCAGCACCTGGCAGCGGGCGGGGACGGCTGCGCGCACGGCGGGCAGCATGTCCACGCTGGCCACCGCGCCGTCCAGTTGGCGGCCGCCGTGATTGGAGACGACGATGGCGTCGGCGCCGATGGAGGCGGCGGTGGCGGCGTCGCCCGGATCGAGGATCCCCTTGACGATCAGGGGCAGCCGCGTCTCGCCGCGGAGCCGGGCGAGGTCGCCCCAGCCCAGGGAGCGGGCGAAGGTCTCGGCCGTGTGTTGCGCCACGGCCGAGACACCGGGCCGGCGGTCCCGGGCCCGACGGGTGCCGGCCGGGTCGAGGTGGACGGCCGTCACGTCGGAGGGCAGCGCGAAGCCGTTGCGCAGGTCGCGCAGCCGGCGGCCCATCGAGGGCACGTCCACCGTGACCATCAGCGCCGCGCAGCCGGCTTCCTCGGCGCGCCGGACCAGGTCGGCGGTGGCCGCCGGGTCCTGCTGGCAGTAGAGCTGGAACCAGGTGGTGCCGCCGAGCGCGGTGACGGCCTCGACCGGTTGGCTGCTCAGCGTGCTCACGGTGAACGGCACGCCCGCGGCCGCGGCCGCGCGGGCGGTGGCGAGTTCGCCCTCGGGGTGGACCAGCCGCTGGTACGCCATCGGTGCGACGGCGAGCGGCAGGGCCGCCCGGGTGCCGAGGAGTTCGGTCGCGGTGTCGCACCCCGTCCCGCCGGCGAGGACCCGGGGCACGATCCCGATCCGGTCCAGTGCGGCGCGGTTGGCGGCCAGGGTCAGCTCCTCGCCGCTGCCGCCCTCGATGAAGTCCCAGACCTCCCCGGGCAGTGTCCGGCGGGCGAGTTCGGCGAACTCCTCCAGCCGTACGGGGTCGTGGCCCGTGTCGTGAGCGCTCACCGCGGCACCGCCCCGGCGCTCAGGCGCTCCGCCTCGACGGCTTCGTACAGCGCCTTGATGTTGCCGTTGCCGAAGGTGCGGGCGCCGAAGCGCTCGATCACCTCGTGGAACAGCGTGCGCCTCGGATGGGTGGAGCGGGTGAAGATCTGGAACAGCTGGCCGTCGTGGTCCTCGTCGACCAGGACGCTGATCCCGTGCAGCTCGGAGGTGCTGTGCCGGGTCAGTTCGAGGCGGTCGGCGAGCATCGTGTAGTAGGCGTCGGGGACGCTCAGGAACTCGACGCCGCGCTCGCGCAGCGTGCCGACGGCCCGGACGATGTCGCGGGAGGCGAAGGCCACGTGCTGGACGCCGGCGCCGCCGTGTTCGGCCAGGAAGCGGTCGATCTGGCCGGGCTCGGCGCTCGTGTCGGGCTCTATCAGGGTCAGGGTGACCTCGCCGGAGGCGCTCTGCACCACCTTGGAGTTCATGGCCTGGGCACCGACCCTGATCAGCTCCTGGAAGATCATGCGGAAGCCGAGCACCCGCGTGTAGAAGTCCACCGTGCGCTCCAGTTCCCCGGACGGCAGGCAGACGGCGAAGTGGTCGATTTCCTCCAGGAGTTCGTCGCCGTGGTCCCGCGCGGCGTCCGGCAGCACGGTGAAGCCCGGCGGGAGTGCGGTGGGCCCGGGATCGACGAGCGTGTGCACCACGTCGCCGAAGCCGGCCAGCACCGCCGTGGTCCGGCCGTCGGGGTGGCGGCGCGGCACGGCGAGCGGCACCGCCCCGCGGGAGACCGCCTCGTCGAAGACGGCGGGTACGTCGGCCACGGTCAGCGCGATGTCGGCCACGCCGTCGCCGTGGGCCAGGACGTAGTCGGCGCCCGGGTGCTGCGACGAGCGGGCCTGGGTGAGGACGAGGACGATGCGGCCCTGGCACAGTGCGAGGGACTGCGCCTGCGCGGAGGAGGCGCGGGCCACCGGGCGGAAGCCGTAGCGTTCGGTCAGCTCGGCCGCGGCCGAGTCGACGTCGGCGACGTGGAACTCGACATGGCTGATGCCGAATGCGGGAGAGAAGGTCATGGTTGGGCCGTTCGTCAGAGGGCGGCGGTGGCGGGAGACGTGAGCGAGGCGATCCGGGCCGGGAGGTCGCGCCAGGTCTCGGGCGTGTAGAAGTGACCTCCAGGCAGGACGTCGTGGCGGAACGCGCCGCTGGTCAGGCCCGCCCAGCGGGAGGCGACGTCGTCCCCGATCACCGGGTCCCGGTCGCCGGAGAACACCTGGAGCGGCACGTCGATCCGGGTCCCCGGGGTGTAGCGGAAGGTGTCCCGGGCGCACAGGTCGGCACGCATCAACTCCACTGCCATCTCGGTGAGTTCGGGTTCGTCGAGGACGTGATCGGGCAGCAGGCCGTGGGTGCGCATCCAGTCGAGCAGTTCGTCGTCGCGCTGCCCCTGGGCCAGGAAGCGGTCCCGGTCGGTCACCCCCCGGTCCGGGGCGTTGCAGGCGGAGACGACCAGCGCCTGTGGCGCGGGGGCGCCCGCCTCCGCGAGCCGGGCGGTGACGTCGAAGGCCATCCAGCCGCCCATGCTGTGGCCGAACAGGACGTACGGTCCCTGTGCCGCGACCGAGGCGACGCCCCGCGCGGCGTCCGCGGCGAGCTCGGTCCAGGTCTGCGCGTACTCCTCGGCGAAGCGCCCTTCGCGCCCCGGGTAACAGATCGCCACCAGGTCGACGTCGTGCGGCAGCGCCGGGATCCAGGAGTGGTAGGTCGCGGTGCCGCCGCCGCAGAAGCCGAGGCACACCAGGGTGCGGGCCGGGTCACGGCTGTGCTTCAGGCGCACCACGGTGGTGTCGGGGGCGCTCACGAGGCCGCCCCCGCACGGACCGACTCCGCGTGGCGGGCCAGGTCCCTCAGCCGGGGGAACCGGTAGACGTCCTTGGTCCGCAGCACGATCCCGGCGTCCCGCTTGAGGCGGGAGACCACCCGCAGCGCCACCAGCGAGTGGCCGCCGAGGGCGAAGAAGTTCTCGTCCGCGTGGACGGTCTCACGGCCGAGCACATCGGCCCAGACATCGGCGATCAGTTGTTCGAGCTCGGTCTCGGGAGGCTGGCCGGCGGTGTTCGGCACCGACGTGACGGCGGGCAGCGCGGCGGTGTCCACCTTGCCGTTGGGGGTCAGGGGCAGCGCGTCCATCCGCACGAGGGCGGACGGTACGAGGTGTCCGGGCAGCGTGGCGGCACAGTGGGCGCGCAGTTCGTCGTCGCTCGCCGTCCCTTCCGGTACCAGGACGTAGTAGGCCGTGAGGAAGGTGTCCCCGTCCGGGCCCGAGCGCAGCGCGGCAACGGCGGCGGTGACGTGCGGGTGTGCGCGCAGCCGGTCCTCCAACTCGCCGGGCTCCACCCGGAACCCGCGGATCTTGATCTGGCGGTCGGTGCGGCCGAGGAACTCCAGTGCGCCGTCCGGCCGGCGCCGGACCTCGTCCCCGGTGCGGTACATCCGGGTGCCGTCGGCGGCGAAGGGATCCGCGACGAACCGCTCGGCGGTCAGTCCCGGCCGCCCGACGTATCCGACGGCCACGGCAGGACCCGCCAGGTACAGCTCTCCCCTGGCGGCGGGCCTGAGCGCGCCGTCGAGCACATGGGCGCGCACGTGGGCCAGGCCCTCGCCCAGGTGCGGGGCGTCTCCGGTGATGCGGGCCGCGGTGGCATCGACGGTGCATTCGGTCGGACCGTAGAGGTTCCACGCCTCCAGCGGCTCCGCCTGGGCCAGCGACCGCCACAGCTGCTCGGGCACCGGCTCGCCGCCGAGCAGCAGCCGCAGGGCCCGGCCGGGCCGCAGCCGCGGACCGATCAGCTGCCAGTGGGACGGGGTGGAGTCGAGGTCCGTCACGGCGTGCTCGTCGAGCAGCGCGTCCAGTCGGCCGGGGTCGGTGCGGTCCTCGTCGGTCAGGACGACCAGGGTGTCGCCCCGGCAGACCCTGACCCACTGCTGCACGGACGCGTCGAAGGACAGGCTGGCGTTCCATCCGACCACCCGGTGCCCGGCCGGGTAGACGCCGCGCTCCTCCAGGCCCGCCACCAGTGCGGCGACGCTCGCGTACGCGACCTCCACCCCCTTGGGGCGTCCGGTCGACCCCGAGGTGTAGATGACGTACGCCGGGGCGCGCGAGTCACCCACGACGTCGCACGGCTCCTCGCCGGGCCGGCTCGGCTGGTGGGGGCTCAGCACCGGCAGGCCGTCCGCCCACGAGGGCCGGTCCGTGTCCGTGATCACCGCGCGCAGTCCGGCGTCGGCGGCGACGAAGGCGAGCCGGTCGTCGGGGTACGCCGGATCGAGCGGCACGTAGGCGGCGCCCGCCCGCCAGACGGCCAGGGGGGCCACGACCCAGTCCGTTCCCCTGGGCACGCTCACCCCCACCCGGTCGCCACGGCCGACGCCGAGCGCGCGCAGCGCCCCGGCCAGCCGGGCCGTGCGCTCGCCCAGTTCGGCGAAGGTGAGGGTCCCGTCGGCGCCGTGCACCGCGGCCCGGTCCGGGAACGACCGGGTGTTCTGCAGGAACCGGCCCACCAGGGCCTGCGGGTCAGCCATGGGACACCGCCGTGGCGGCGGTCGCGCGCGGGGCGACGGTCGGTGCGCAGTCGTACACCGAGACCGGCTCGCCCATGGCGACCACGATCCGGCGCTCGCCCCGGAAGGGGTCGCGGGCGTGCGCGGTCAGGACGTTGTCGACCAGCAGGAGGTCGCCCGGCTGCCAGGCGCGGCGCACGGTGGCGCTCTCGTACGCGGTGTTGATGCTCTCCAGGTCCGCCGCCGTCAGCGGGATGCCGTCGCCGAGCCCGGTGTTGAACGGAAGCCCGTCCGGCCCGAGTTCGTCCAGCAGGACTTCGCGGATCTCGTCATCCAGGGAGAACTGGCTCCAGAACGCCAGGTGGTTGAACCACACGTCCTCTCCGGTGTGCGGGTGCCGGATGATCCCGGGCCGGACCTGGCTGGTGCGCAGATGGCCGTCCGCATCCCAGGCGCAGGAGATGTGGTTCTCGGCGCAGTACTTCTCGACCTGCTCAGGGGACTCCGTCCCGAACGCGGACTGCCAGGCGACCGAGAGGCTTTCCGAGAAGTTGCGGGTCAGGATCCAGCCGGACGCGCGCATCCGCTCGACCAGCTCGGTGGGAAGGGCGCGCAGCACCTCGCGGCAGTCGGCGACCGGGGTGGCGCCGCCCTCCTCGGGCGCGGTCAGGCAGCCGAAGAGCAGCAGCCCCGGGAAGGTCAGGGTGTAGCTGTTCTCGTTGTGCGGCCTGATCGCCTGCCCGGCGGGCAGGTCCGTGGAGGAGAAGACCCCGCCGCCGAAGTCGCTGCGCGGGGTGGCCTTCTCCCGGTACGGGGTCGCCCGCGGGATCAGCTCGTCGCGGACCAGGGCGAAGTCCTCCACGCTGCGGATCGGCAGCCCGCGCACGTAGACCGCCCCGTAACGGTGCAGTCCGGCCCGCAGGTCGTCGTGGTGGTCCGCGAGCCAGGCGCGGGCTTCGGCCGCGTCGGCCAGCTCGGGTGCCTGGACGGTGGCGGGGGCACCCGGTTCCGTGCGCCAGTCGAGGGCGCCGCTCACCGGTGAGTTGTCCGTCGGTACGCCGGTCACCGGGCACCGCCCGGGGCCGGTGCGGCGTGGCGCAGCTCCAGGGTGCAGCACTTGACGCTGCCGCCGCCCTTGAACAGCTCGGAGAGGTCGACACCGATCGGCTCGAACCCGCGCTCGGCCAGCCGGTCCATGAGGCCGCGCGCGGTCTGGGACAGCAGCACATGGCGTCCGTCGGAGATCGCGTTCAGCCCGAAGGCCTCGGCGTCGGCCTCGGTGGCGAGGAGCGCGTCGGGGTACAGCTCGCGCAGGACCTCGCGGGACTCCGGCGAGAAGGCGCCCGGGAAGTACATGATCTCGTCGTCGTCGAGCACGGCGAGCGCGGTGTCCAGGTGGTAGAAGCGCGGGTCCACCAGGGTCAGGCTCACCACCGGGGCGCCCAGCACCTGCTCGGCCTCGGCGTGCGCGGCCGGGTCGGTGCGGAAGCCGGTGCCGGCCAGGATCCGGTCGCCGGCGACCAGGTAGTCGCCCTCGCCCTCGTTGACGTGGTGAGCGGCGTGCACCTCGGTGTAGCCCTGCCGCTCGAACCACGCCTGGTAGGCGGGCGCCTCGGCGGCGCGTTCGGCGTGCCGGAACCTGGCCACCAGGACACGGCCGTTCAGGACCGTGGCGCCGTTGGCGGCGTAGACCATGTCGGGCAGGCCGGGGACGGGCTCCACCAGTTCGACGGTGTGACCGAGCTCCTGGTAGAGGGCGTACAGCCGCTCCCACTGCAGGACGGCCAGCGCCGTGTCGGTCGGCTTGGCCGGATCCATCCACGGGTTGATGCGGTAGTCGACGGTGAAGTGGGAGGGGCGGCACATCAGGTAGTGCCGGGGACGGGCGGTGCGCTGGATCGGCATCGGATCACGCCTCCTTGAGGGCGGCGATCAGGCTCGCCGGGCGCAGGTCGGTCCAGGTGTTCTCGATGTGGTCCAGGCAGTCCTGCCGTCCGGCCGGGCCGTGGGCGGCCGTCCAGCCCGGGGGGACCGCGAGGGAGGCGGGCCACAGGGAGTGCTGGTTCTCCTCGTTGACCAGGACGAGGTAGGTGGCGTCCTCGTCCTCGAAGGGGTTGGTCACGGATGCTCCTGTTGCGTCTTGTGACGGATGACGTCTTGTCGAAGGGATGGTTCGCCGGCGATGCGCCAGCCGCTGAGCGGAGGGGAGATCGCGAGCGCGCGGCGGCAGACGGCCAGCGCGGCGGCCCTGGCGGTCAGTTCGGGCGTCGCCACGGTGAACATCCCGAGCCGGATGTCCTGCGGGCCGACCTGCGCGCTGACGTGCTCCAGGCGCTCCCCGGGGCCTGCCGCGGCCCAGAGCAGGTCGATGATGTGGCGACGGTCCGGCGGGCGGACCGCGACCGGGTCGGCAGGGGTGAGGGCGATGAGGGTCAGCTCCACGCCGGGCTGCGTCAGTCCCAGATGAGGCCGTCGGCGGCCACGGCCGGTCCTGCCGCGTGGAGCGCCCCCGTGACGCGCACCTGCGGCCGCCCCTCCCCACCGGAGTGTCCGCCGGACTGCCCGAAGACGGCGGTCGCCAGGACGATGGCGGCGGCGCAGGCCGCACGGACGACGTGGATGCGAGAAGTCATGGGGGTGCCCTCATCGGAAGTGGGAGAGAGGTGGCCGGGTGAGCCCCTGGCGGGCGCCCGGCATCTGCCGGAGCGACGTGTCCATCCTCGCCGCCCGGATCCCTCCGGGGGAACGGGTCCAGGACCGGCAAAACCGTCCAGGCCGCTTTGTGACACCCGCTCACCTGCGTAGACCCGGGCGTGTATCGCTCGTAGATGCCCGGCGTGCAGGCTGGTCACAAGATCCACGGGGTGACCACAGGAGGGAAGGCGGTGTCCGTGACGCTCTGCCTGGAGACGCTGGACCAGACGGTGTACGAGGAGATGCTCAGCCACACGGCGCTGGGCGTGGACGAGCTCGCGGCCAAGCTGGACGTCGAGCCCGACCGCATCCGCGACTGCCTCGACCGACTGTTCGCGCTGCAGTTGGTCCAGGCGTCCTTCGAGGCACCCAGCAGGTTCACCGTCGTGGACCCGGTCCTCGGCATGAAGCGGCTGCTGGAGCAGCAGCACGAGGAACTGCTCCGGAGCCACCGTCAGGCGGCGGGCAGCCAGCAGGCCCTGATCAGGATCCTGGCCGGCGCGGGCGGCGGCGCCCAGCAGGCGGACGGGGTCGAGCGGCTGGCCGGACTCGACGCGGTGCAACGGCGGCTGGAGCGTCTGGCCCTGGAGGCCGGGAACGAGATCCTGACCTTCATGCCCGGCGGGCCCCAGTCCCCCGCCTCGCTGGAGGCCGCCCTGCGCAACGACGCCGTCGTCCTGCAGCGCGGCGTGGCGATCCGCACCATCGGCCTGGACGCCGTCCGCGGCGACGCCGCGACCCTGCGTTACACCCGCGCGCTGGTCGCGCGCGGCGGTGAGTTCCGTACGGCGGCCTCGCTGCCGACCCGCATGGTCGTGGTCGACCGGACCTACGCCCTGGTACCGATCGACCCCGCGGACAGCCGCAAGGGCGCGCTCTCCCTCTCCGCGCCGGGCATGATCGCCCCGTTGCTCGCTCTGTTCGAGCGGGAGTGGGGAGCGTCCGTACCGCTCGGCAGCGGCACGTCCGACGCCTCGTACGTGCCGAACGAACAGGAACGCTGCCTCCTGGCCCTGCTCGCGCAGGGCCACACCGACGAGTCCGCCGCGGGCCAACTGCACATCTCGGCCCGCACCGCCCGGCGGATCATGGCCTCGCTCATCGAGCGGCTCGGCGCCCGCAGCCGCTTCGAGGCGGGCCTGCGCGCGGCCCGGCTCGGCTGGGTCTGACCTGGCCGGACGGGTGACGTGCCGGTGTCATGATCTTGCCCATTAGGATGACGTCCCGTACACCGGCGTGCACCAGAACACTGGAGGTCAGCCACCGGTGAGAGCCGTGCGCCCCGGGGGTACTGTGGAATTCTTCGTGCTCGGACCTGTGGGCATTCGCAACGGCGGGTCCGTCGTGTCCGGCGGTCCGCCGCAGCAGCAGGCGGCCCTGGCCGCGCTGGCGCTCCGTTCCGGCCACGTGGTTCCCCTGCACGAGCTGATCACCGCCGTCTGGGGCGAGGCGGCACCGGACTCCGCGGTGATGATCCTGCGGACGTACGTGTGGCGGCTGCGCAAGCTCCTGGAGGCCGGTGGCCGCGATCCGCAGGTGCTGGCGTCCGCGAACGACGGCTACCGACTCGCGGTGCCGCCGGCGTCGGTCGACGCCTTCCGGGTCGAACAGCTGGCCGCCGACGCGGCGCGCGCCCGCGAGGCGGGCCGCTACGACGCGTCCACCGAGTCGCTGGCCGAGGCCGTTTCGCTGTGGCGGGGAGAGCCGCTGGCGGGGGTTCCGGGGCCGTTCGCGCAGAACCAGCGCTCCCGCCTGTCCGAGCTGCGCCTCCACCTGCTGGAGGAGCGCTTCGACCTCGACGTCCTGCTGGGGCGGCACGCCCAGGCGGTCCCTGAACTGACCGGCTTCATCCACGAGGAGCCGCTGCGCGAGCGGCCGTACGGGCTCCTGATGCGCGCGCTGTACGCTGCCGGGCGCCAGGGCGACGCCCTGGCCGTGTTCGCCAGGGCGCGCGAGGTGCTGGCGGACCAACTCGGGCTGGACCCGGGCCCCGAACTCCGCGCGCTGCACGGCCGGATCCTGGCCTGCGACCCCGAACTGGTCGCCCCGGCACCGGCACCCGCCGGCACCGGGGCGGTGCCGGCGCGGGCGGAGGCCGGCGACGCCGGGGAGCCGGGTCCGGCCCCCTTCGTCCGCCCGGCCCAACTCCCCGCCGGCATCGCCGACTTCACCGGCCGGACCCCCGAACTCACCGCCCTGTCGGACGCCCTCGCCGACCGGGACCGCACCGCCCTGGCCGTCGCCACCGTCAGTGGGATGGGCGGCATCGGCAAGAGCGCGCTGGCCCTGCGGGCGGCGCATCAGGTCAAGGAGGAGTTCCCCGACGGCCAGCTCTACGCCGACCTGCGCGGCACCGGCACGGACCCGGCCGATCCGGGAACGGTCCTGACCAGTCTTCTGTCCGCCCTGGGGGTGCCCCGGCGGGAGATACCCGGCTCGTTGGAGGACCGGGCCCGGCTGTTCCGGACAGTCCTCGACGGACGCCGGGTGCTCCTCCTGCTCGACGACGCGCGCGACACCGCCCAGGTCAAACCCCTGCTCCCGGGGTCCGCCCGCTGCGCGGTGGTGGTGACCAGCCGGGCCCGCCTGGCCGGCCTGCTGTCGGGCAGCCACGTCCAGCTGACGGAGTTCAGCCCGGCGGAGGCCCTGGGCCTGCTGAGGCAGATCGTGGGCCCGGAGCGGGTCGACCGGGAAGGCGCCGCCGCGGCCGCGCTCGTCGGCGCGTGCGCCCACCTGCCGCTCGCGGTGCGTATCGTGGCCGCACGGCTGGCGGCCCGGCCGGGCTGGACGATGGCACACCTCGTGGTCCGGCTGGCCGACCAACGGCGACGACTGGCCGAGCTGCGGGCCGACGACCTGGCAGTCGCCGCCGTCTTCGAACTCGGCTACCGCCAGCTGACGGACCGACAGGCGGCGGTGTTCCGCAGGCTGGCCCCCGTGGCCCGGCCGAGCATCGGCCTGGCCGCCGCGGCCGCGGCGCTGGACCTGGCGGAGGCGGACGCGGAGACGCTGCTGGAAGCGCTGGTCGACGCCGCGCTGCTCGAATCGCCGGAACCGGGCCGGTACCGGCATCACGAACTCGGCCGGGACTTCGCGCTGAACCTGACCGGACCGCACACCGACCCCCCGGACGAGGCGGACTCCGCGGTGCGGCGTCGCCTGCTCCACCACCTGATGGGAATGGCCGCCGAGGCTTTCCAGCGGATCGTGCCCGGGGACCCGGTGCACAGCACGATCACCGCCACGACCGCGGAGCCGGGCGACGAACGGCTCGCGGACCTGGCCGAGGCCCGGGCCTGGGTCGTCGCGGAGTTCGACTTCGCGCTCCATGCCGTCCAGCTCGCGCTCCGACGGCAGGACGACGCCGAAACGGAGCTGCTGACGGTGGCCGCCGACCTCCTGGTGGCGCTCAGCTCGTTCGGCCAGGACATCCCGTACGCACGCATAGCCGTCACCGCCGAGGCGCTCGCCCGGGCCGCGGCGCTGAGCGGGAACCACCGCGCGGCCGGACGCGCCCGTTTCATCTGCGGCAACGCGGCCCTCCAGGCCACCCAGTTGACCCGGGCGCGCGCCAACTCCCACATGGCGGTGGAGGCGTGCCTCCAGGCCGGCGACCGCGCCATCCTCCAGCAGGCGTACAACGACCTGGGCGTCATCGCCCAGTTCGAGCAGCGCTACGACGACGCGGCCGAGTGCTTCGACCGGGCGCTCGCCCTGGCCCGGGAGCAGGGGCACCGCTCGGGCGCGCTGACCATCACCCTCAACGCCGCACTGGCCAGGATCCGCGGCGGTCGCGCCGACGAGGCGCTGCCCGCCTGCGAGGAGGCGCTGGACGCGCTGCGCGCGCTGGCGGACCACCACGGTGTCGCACACGCGCTGTGCGTCCGCGGCCAGGCCCTGCACGAACTGGGCCGCCTGCACGAGGCGCTGGCCAGCTACGAGGAGTGCCTCGACCTCTGCGAAACCGTACGGATACCGGGCCAGCAGGCACAGGCACGCTACCGGTACGCGGACACCCTGAACGGTCTCGGCCGCACCGGGCCCGCGCTGGACGCGGCGGCCAAAGCGGTGGCCCACCTTCGCACCGTGCCCGACCGCTACCGGGATCAGGGCTACGCCCTGCTGATCCACGCCCGCATCTCGCTCGACGCCGGCCACCGTGACGACGCGCTGGCACATTCCCGCGAGGCGCTGGAGGTCTTCACCCGGGCCGGACTGCCCGAGGCCGCGCAGGCGCGCCTGATCGTGGACACCGCCGCTGCCCCGCTCCCGGTGGCCTGAGCCGGAGACCGCGGCAGGCGGCGCCCTTCAAGGATCACGTCGGCGCTCCTGCCGGGCGGAGGCCGGGTCGTGGCTCCAGTCGGCGAGCGGTGCCACCGGGAGTGACGCCCCGGCCCCACCGCCCGCCCGCGCCCGGGCGCCGTCAGGCCTTGGTGTTGAACTCCGAGGTCCCGGGGTCGGCCTTGCCGGGGTGGTCGGCCGCGGACGCCGGTCGCGCGTCACCGGAGTGGGCCGCCGCGCCGGCCACGGTTCCCAGGACGGCCAGGACGGCGGCCAGGGCGGCGGGAACGAGGAAGGCCAGACGGCGCGTGACGGACTTCTGGATGCGCTGCACGGGAGACCCCTGTCTGTTCGTCCAGGAGCCCGTGGGTGACACCTGGCTTGCGAGTTGTTCTGCGACCGACTATCGCAGGGCCCCATCTACATCTCATATACGCGCCGAGCACGGGGCCGTCGCACGGCCGCACGGGGGAAGGCTGCTGACCGGTGAAAACCAGTGAGCCCGGTTTTCGCAGGTCGGCCGGCTGTCGACGGATTCAGCCGGGCGAAGGCGGCCTGACGGCGGTACGGGAAGTACGGGTACGGCGCGGTGCGGGCGCTGGCGGCGTCCAGGCGGGCGACCTGCTCCTGCGTCAGCGACCAGCCGACCGCGCCGCGGCCGCCGCCGCGGCCGCCGCCGAAGCCGCCGCCCGGGCCGGGGCGTACCGGCGGCAGGATGCCTGAGAACGCGAACGGCCGCACAACGCGCTCGCGTTGTGCGGCCGACGGTTCATCGACGCCGGTCAGTCCTCCTCGAACTCCTCGTACTCCTCGCGCAGGTTCTCCAGCAGCCCCACCCAGAGATCGGACTTGTCCGGACCCTGGCCCAACTGCGCCACCAGCGCCTCGAATTCGTCCAGCGCGGTCTGAGTGTCGCCGTTGACGATCCGCTCCTCGAAGCCGGCCAGCAGTCCCAGCGCGCCGATCACCTCGGGCAGCGAGTCGGCCGCCCAGCCGCCGTGGCCGCGTCCGGTGGTCCAGCCGTCCGAGTTGTAGATCTCGACGACGCCGCACTCGGCGTCCACCATCAGGTGCCAGTCGTCGAACTTGCCGACGCAGTAGGCCAGGCCCGCCGGGGAGTCGCCCTCGGGGCCACGGGCGTACAGCTCGTCGGTGTCCGCCTCCCACATGCCGCGCTCGGGCAGGTCCGCCGAGTCGTAGCCGACGAAGTCCAGCTCGACGGCCGGAATGCCGACCTCGGTCAGGAACGCCCGGGCCGTGCCCGACTCCAGGCCCTCGGGCAGCGTCTCGGGCCGCCACAACGTGCCCTCGCCGAAGCAGGACTCCAGCCAGGCCGCGGTGGGGTTCCTGGCGGCGGCCAGCAGCTCGGCGTGCGGCCCGGCGGCCACGTCCGCGGCATCGGTGGCGGCGGTCGCGTCAGTCGCGTCGGTCGCGGTCATCGGTACATCTCCCCCGGTCAGAGCGGCGCAGGGGCCCCATTCAAGCGCACCGCACCGACGGCAGGTGTCACCGGGTCAGCTCCTCCGGGGCGGCCCGGGCATCGGCGCGGCGCGGGACACCGCCGACCCTCGCCGCCGACGGGAACGCTCCGTCACCTGATCGCCACTCAGCGGCTGCGGAGAGCAACCGGCCTTCATAGCGTCATGGCCATGATGATCACATCACGAGCACGGGCGTCCTGGTGACGGGACGGTGTCGGTCAACGACCCCGCGCGCGGCCGCACGACGGTCTCCGAGAAGGACTTCGACAACGGCTACGCCACCTACGGCCACATGGCGGTCGTCATCGGCTGACCAGCCGGAACCGGCCCCGCGGTTCCGGCCGGCCGCAGGGCGATCGCCTAGAAGAAGGAGTCGTCGTCCTCGTAGTAGTTGTTGACGACCACGTGGGGCTCGTCGTCGCTCAGTGCCTCGTTCAGCAGCATGCCGCCGACCAGGCCGGCCGCGCCGGCACCGATCATGGCGCCGGTGCCGAAGCGCCGGCCCTGGTTCTGCTGGCCGGGCACCTGCGGGTGTCCCTGCTGGACCTGCTGGACCTGCTGGACCTGCTGGACCTGCTGGACCTGCTGGACCTGCTGCGGGTAGCCGGCCTGCGGCGGGGTGTAGAACGGCGGGACGGTGGTCTGCACCCGCTGGGCGCAGGCGGCGCAGGCCTCGACCTGGCGCGGCACGCCCCACTGCGGCTGCCACAGCACGGCGGTCGAGCCGTAGCCGTGCGAGGGGTCGAAGAAACACGTCACGGGTGAACTCCCTGTTGCTGGCTGGGTCTTCGGAACGGCGGGCGCCACCGCAGGGGCAGCGGGGACGGGAGCCGGGGCGGGCGTCGGCGCGGCGGGCGCGGGCTGCAGCACATCGACGCCGAAGTCCGTGGCGATGCCCCCGAGCCCCGAGGCGTACCCCTGCCCGACGGCCCGGAACTTCCAGTCCGCGCCGTGCCGGTAGAGCTCACCGAAGACCATCGCCGTCTCGCTGCCGGTCTCCGGCCGCACGTCGTAGCGGGCCACCTCGGCGCCGCCGTCCGCGTCGGCGATCCGGATGTAGGCGCCGCGGACCTGCCCGAAGGTCTGCCGCCGCTGGGCCGCGTCGTAGATCGCCACCGCGAAGACGATCTTCTCCACGTCGGCGGCGACGTCCGCGAGCCGGACCTCGATCCGCTCGCGGTCGTCACCGGTGCCGGTGCCGCCCTGGTGGCGGACCGAGCCGTCCGGGCTCTGCAGGTTGTTGAAGAAGACGAAGTGCTG
This sequence comes from Kitasatospora sp. NPDC004669, assembly GCF_040609455.1. Classification (NCBI taxonomy): domain Bacteria; kingdom Bacillati; phylum Actinomycetota; class Actinomycetes; order Kitasatosporales; family Streptomycetaceae; genus Kitasatospora; species Kitasatospora sp. NPDC004669. The sequence continues at coordinate 61,358 of NZ_JBEXKB010000024.1, read as the reverse complement.
GTCCGTGAGGACCTTCCCGGACGCCCCGCAGAGCAGCGCGCTGGCGTCCAGGTCGTACTCGCCGCCGACCGTCCAGCCCAGGCCCACCCGGACCACCCGCAGCCCGGGGGCCTGCTTGCCCAGGGAGACGTTGCCTCCCTTCGTCAGGGCCACACTCATGGGGTTTCCTCCACCACCGTCCGAAACACGCTGTTCGACCACGACAACGCTGTCGATGTCGCGCCGGTTCCCGGCCCCGGCGTCAGGGCCCCGTCAGTACCGCACCGGGAGTTCCAGCAGGCCACGGGCCCGCACGGTGGGCCGGTGGCGAAGCTCCTGGACCGGGACGTCCAGGGCGAGGCCGGGGAAGCGGCGCAGCAGCGCGGCCAGCGCGAGGGAGGTCTCCAGCCGGGCCAGCGGGGCACCCAGGCAGTAGTGGATGCCGTGGCCGAGGGCGAGGTGACCGTTCTCGCGGCGGCGCAGGTCGAGCCGGTCGGGGTCGGTGAACTGCTCGGGGTCGCGGTTGGCGGAGGCCAGCGAGAGCAGCACGGTCTCGCCGGCCGGGACGGTGACACCGCCGATGGTGACGTCCTCGCGGGGGAAGCGGCGGATGGCCAGCGGGGCGGGGCCGTCGAAGCGCGCGAACTCCTCGACGGCGCCCGCGATCAGCTCCGGCTCGGCGCGCAGGGCGGCGAGCTGCTCGGGGTGGGTGAGCAGGGCGAGGACGGCGTTGGCGATCAGGTGGACGGTGTTCTCGTAGCCGGCGAACAGGATCAGGAAGGCGAGCGAGGTCAGCTCGTCCTCGCTCAGGCGGTCCTGTTCGTCCCGGACCGCGATCAGGTCGGAGAGCAGGTCGTCGGCCGGTTCGGTGCGCTTGCGCTCGATCAGGCCGGTGAAGAAGCCGAGCATCGACGCGACGGCGTCGCGGGCCTGCCCGGGTCGGGCCGGGTCCGGGGTGATCAGGGTGTCCGTCCAGGAGCGGAAGTCCAGCCGGTCGTCCTCGGGGACGCCGAGCAGGTCGCAGATGACCGTGATCGGCAGCGGCGCGGCGTAGTTCGCCAGCAGGTCGGTGCGACCCAACGGTTCGATGGCGTCGAGGAGTTGCTCGGCGACCCGCTCGATCGGCGCGCGCAGGGCGCTGACCCGGCGCGGGGTGAAGGCCTGCGCGACCAGGCGGCGGATCCGGGTGTGGTCCGGCGGGTCCATGTTGAGCAGGTTGGCGTCCAGCGCGGGCGGCAGCGAGAAGCCCTTGTAGTTGCCGGGTGCGGCATGCGCCCTGTCGAGGGCGAGCCTGGGGTCGGCGAGCGCCTGGCGGACGTCCGGGTAGCGGGTCACCAGCCAGACGGGCAGCCCGTCCGGGCCGACGATCCGCTGCGCCGGCGCCTCGGCGCGCAGCTTGACGTAGGCGCCGTAGGGGTCGGCGATCAGGGACTTCACGGTCGGGTCGAGGGGTGTCACCCGGTCAGCCTACGGGTACGGAACGGGCGCTCTGGCGGGGCATCAGCCCGGGACCTATTGTCGGTGGACATGACACAGCTTCGCCGTGCCGCCAGACGTACCGTCGGCCGCGCCGCCGCTCTGGCCGCCGCCCTCGCCGGGACGCTCACCGCCCTGCTGGTCCCCGCCACCGCCCACGCCGACCGGGCCGACTGCCGGTCCGTCACCACCGCGCCCCTGGACGCCGAACAGGGCCGCCTCCAGGACGCCCGGACCGCCGCCTTCACCGAGCACTCCGGCCTCGACGACCTGCTCGCGGGCTTCCCCGCCGCGCTCTGCGCCGCCCGCAACGCCCACCGGGCCGAGCGGGTCGTGGACGCCTGGGGCCGGGCGCTCTGGCAGGCCGGCGTCGACCGCGCCCAGGGCCGCCGGCCGGGCGGCGACCTGCCCGCCCGCGACGACCGCCCGCTGTACTGGACCCGGCTCGCCATGACCGCCCGACTCGCCAACTGGAAGCCGAAGTTCGACATCGACCAGGCCGACCTGCGGGCCCGCTTCGAGGACGCCTCCCGCGGCCTGGACGACGGCTTCACCGGCGACCCCGGCATCCGACGGATCTTCGTCAGCGGCTTCGACCCGTACGGCCTGGACGCCGAAGCACGCCGCGCCAACCCCTCCGGCGCGGCCGTCCTGCGACTCCACGGACAGCGGATCACCCTCGCCGACGGCAGCACCGCCGAAGTCCGGGCCGTCGTCCTGCCGGTGCGCTACGGGGACTTCGACGACGGCATCGTCGAACGCGCCTTCGGCCCGCACCTGGTGCCCGGCCCGCAGTCCGCCGACCTGATCACCAGTATCAGCCAGGGCTACCCCGGCAAGTTCACCCTGGAGGCCTGGGCCGGCCGAGCCCGCTCCGCCGACCCGGCCACCGACAACGTGGGCGCGCTCTCCGGCGGCACCCGCGACCACCCGGTCGACGCCCCGGGCCTGGCCGACGGCCCCGAGTTCATCCGCACCACCCTGCCCACGGACGCCATGACGGCCGTCCAGCAGCCCTATCCGGTCCTGCTCAACACCCCCGTCACCGAGATCCCCGAGGGCTCCACCACGCCCGTCGTCCGCCCCGACGGCCCCACCCCCCGCTCCCGCGCCGTCGCCGGAGGCGGCGGAGGCTACCTCTCCAACGAGGTCGCCTACCGCTCCAACCGCCTCCGCCTCGACCTCGCCCCCGACCTCCCCGGCGGGCACCTGCACACCCCGGTCCTCACCGGGCTCCCGGCGGACCAGGCACGGGTCACGTCGCCGGAGTTCGAGCGGAACGAGGCGGCGATCTCGGACCAGGTGGAGGCGATCCTGCGCGGCGCGAGGCTCTGAGGCGCGGACGTCGATCAGGTGCGCCTACGCCGGGAAGGCGAAGCGCGTCCCCGCCGCCCGGGCGCGCGAACACGCGATCTCCGCGTACGCCGCCTCCCGCCCCGCCCAGTGCGAGCCCTCGACCGACTTGCCGCGTTCGAGGTCCTTGTACACCTCGAAGAAGTGGGTGATCTCCAGCAGGTCGAACTCCGGCAGGTCACCGACGTCCCGCAGGTCGGCGTAGCGCGGGTCGCGGGCCGGGACGCAGAGCACCTTCTGGTCCGGGCCGCGCTCGTCCCGCATCACCCACACGCCGACCGCCCGGCAGGTGAGCACACAGCCGGGGACGGCCGGCTCGCTGCCGAGGACGAGCGCGTCGAGGGGTTCGCCGTCGCCGCCGAGGGTGCCTTCGACGTAGCCGTAGTCGGTGGGGTAGCGGGTGGCCGTGAAGAGGGTGCGGTCGAGGCGGATGCGGCCCGCGTCGAAGTCCATCACGTACTTGTTCCGGGCCCCCTGGGGGATCTCGATCACGACCTCGAACTCCGCGGACTCCACCGTCGACTCCTCCTCGGATCCTGGGGAGATGGTCCCGGGGGGATTGTCCGCCGTCAGGGCCCCGTAGGCGGCCACCGAAACGACACCCGCCGTTCGGGGTCAACCGATAGCATCCGCGCCATGGGGAGCTGGCGGGTCACGGTCACGGACCACCGACGCAAGCGCGGCGGTCGGCCGCAGGGGCGTGGGGAGGGGCCGCTGGCGCGGCGCGACGGGTGGGAGGTGCACGGCCGGGACGGCGAGCTCAGCTGCGTCGACGCCACCGGCCGGGTCCGCTGGCGACAGGCCTGCCCGGGGCGGCCGAACGCGGCGCACATCTCCTCCGACCGGGTGCTGGTCACCACCGACTCCTTCGAGTACACCGCCTGGGGCCATCTCGGCCCGGCCCTGCTGCTGGACCTGGCCGACGGCTCCCTGGTCGCCGAGCTGCGTGGGGAGCGCGGCGCTCGGCGGCGGGAGGTTCGTGCTCGGGCTGGAGGGCTACGACACCTTCGACACCTGGGCCCACGACCGGGACGGCACCGTCGTCGACTCCTGGCCCAGCTACGGCCACTACGTCGTCGGCAGCGGCCTGCGCGTCGTCGAGACGGACCGCCGCCACCCCACCGAGAGCCGGGTGGTGCGGCTGCTGCCCGGCGGACGGATCGAGCGCGGCCCGCTGCTGGCCGACGCACAGGCCCCGGCACCGCTGGTACTGCCGGACGGCACCCTGCTGGTGCTGGACGCGGGGGTGCTGCGCGCGGTCGGGCGGGAGCTGGACGACGCCGTGCTGGCCGAGCTGCACCCGTTGGCCCCGGACGAGCGGCACCGCTTCACCGGTTCGCTGCGCCGTACGGCCGAGGGCCTGGACGTGACGCTCGTCGAGCGCCATCCGACCCGCATGGGCAGCTACACCACCCACGCCTGGGCCCTCGGCCTGCACGCGCCTTAGCGGCTCACTGCACCACCGGCAGCTCCAGCACCGACTCCCGCTCCCCGCCGTACCCGATCCGGTAGCCGGCCTGCCCGTCGGCCGGGAGCAGCTGGAAGGAGTCGGGGTTGGCGGCGGCGACGGTGAGCCGGATCCGCTCGTCCGCGCGGAAGAGCACCGAGACCGGCTGGAGGTCGATCACCACCCGCTGCGCGCTGCCCTGCGGGAAGGGCTCGGCGTCACCGGCCGCGTAGGTCCGGGGCGTGCGCAGTCGGCGCCAGTCAGGGTTGTCGCCACGGTCGGCCACCGCTCGGTCGGCCAGGGCGAGTTGACCCTCCGTCAGATAGGTGACCCGCCCGTCCGGCGCGACGTCCTCCAGGTACACGTGCAGCGCGCCCTGCGCCGAGCCGGCCAGGCCGGTCACGTCGAGGGTGACCTTGCCGTTGCCGGTGACCCGGGTGTCCTCGGTCAGCGGGGCGGTGGTGTAGCTGAGCAGCTTGGCGTCCACGGCGGCCCGGTCGGGGTAACTGACCTTGTCCCCGCTGAGGTTGGTGTTCCATCGGTCGAACGGGCCGGTGCCGGCGGTCGGGTCGAGGCGCAGCAGGTCGGAGCCGGGGCGCCGGTGGCCGTCGTCGTTCCTCCCCCGGCTCAGGCTGTTGCCCTCGCCGAGGAGGAGTCGCCGGGTGCGGGTGCCGGGCAGCGGCCAGCGGGTGGTGGTGCGCCAGACACCCTCGTTGAAGGTGTAGTAGTGCACCTGCCGCTGCCCGTCGGGGCGGGCGCCGTCGCGTACGTAGCGGTCGAAGAACGCGTGGACGCGCTCGTCGAGTTGGTCGTGTTCCGGTCGGGTGAGCGGCCGGGCGGGCTGGAACGGGTCGGCGAACCAGCCGGAGCCGTGGTTCCACGGGCCGATCCAGTCGTCCTGGGTGTTGGAGAGGCCGGTGAACTGGGAGAGCACCCCGTTGGCGGTGCCCGCGTCGAGCCAGCCGGCCCTGGTCAGCACCGGTATCGCGCCGTCCTCGACCGCGTCGGTCTTCTCTCCGATGCTGCCGACGGTCCAGCTCTGCGGGCCGTCCCGGTAGTCGCGGTAGGCGCCGGTGTGGGCCATCGCGACCAGGTTGGCGTTGTCCGCGTGCTCGGCGCGGGCGGCGGCCAGCAGTGCCGGCCCGTCCGGGCCGTCGACCGGCCGGGGGATGAGGCCGGTGTGCTCGCAGAGCTGCCGGGTCTCCTCGCTGGTCTCGCAGGTGGTGCCGCCGGCCTGGTCGAGGATGCGCAGCAGCAGCGCGTACGGGGCGAGCCGGGGCTCGATCAGCAGGCCGCCGGGGCGTGCCAGGTCCTCGTACGGGTCGAAGTCGTAGGAGATGGGCGCGGCGGCGGCGATGTGGTGGTCGCCCAGGGCGGTGGCGAGCATGGCGGTGTCGCCGCCGTACGAGATGCCGGTGGTGCCGACCCGGCCGTTGGACCAGGGCTGGGCGGCGATCCAGTCACTGAGCGGGCCGCTGTCGGCGATCTCGTCGGAGCCGAGTTCGGAGGTCAGGGTGCCGAAGGAGGCGCCGGTGCCGCGCAGGTCGGCGGCGACGTAGGCGTAGCCGCGGGCGTTCCACAGTTCGGCGGCCCCGCTGGTGCCGCCGGGTTGGCCGGGTTGGACCCTGGCGCGCCAGTAGCGCTGGGTGACCAGGACGGTGGGCAGGTTGGCGCCTGGCTGGGTGCCGGGCGGGAGGTAGACGTCGACGGCGAGGCGGACGCCGTCGGGCATGGTGACGTAGCGCGACTGGAGGTGCGGTTCGGCGGCGGGTGCGGCCACGGACGGGGCTGCGGCGAGGCCCAGCAGTGTGAGCACCGCGAGACCTGCCGCCAGCGAGCGGCGAAGCGTCCCCCGCCTCACCGGGCGGTCGCCTTCCAGGAGCCTTCCTCGGGCCGCGCCTCGGTGTCCGTCCCCGGCAAGGACGGCGTGCGGACCTCGGCGCCGCCCGGGGCGGTCACCACGGGGGCGTCACCGACCTCGGCGGTCTCGAAGGGGTGGTGCAGTGGCTGATTGCTCATCGACGACCCGGCCTCTCTCGTCTCACGGAGTTCCTGGGCTCGTCCCCCACCGCCGATGAGACCACGGCCGCCCGAGGGCCCGCCATACGCGCCGACGCGTACCCGCCCCTGAGCCAACCCCGAGCCGCTACCCCGAGACGCCCCCGAACTCGCGTACGGCGTCGGTGACGATGGCCTCCAGCCGGGCGTGGTGGGCGCCGCGCCAGTAGGCCTGTCCGCAGTCGGCGCACTGGGCGAAGGCGTCGTAGGAGCGCTCGGTGCCGTCCCGGAGCTGCTCGCGCACCGAGGTCTTGGTGACGGTGCGCAGCGTGCCGTTGCAGGCGGTGCAGCGACTCCACGGGGCGAGCGGCGGGGCGAAGCGGGAGAGCACGTCGCGCAGTTGCTCGGCGGGGCGGTGGCTGTAGACGTAGGCGCCGGCCCACAGTTCGCGGCGGCGCAGCAGGCCGCGGTCGCGGGAGAGCATGACGCGCTGCTCGGCGGCGGAGCGGGCGGCCAGGGCGGCGTCGCCGATGTCCGGGTTCTCGTAGGCGGCGTCGACGCCGAGCAGGCGCAGTCGGCGGGCGAGGGTGCCGAGGTGGACGTCCAGCAGGAAGCGCGGCGGGGCGGGCGAGGGCTGCGGCCTGGTCACGGCCTCGACGCTGACGTGCTCGGCGTCGGCCGGGACGTACGAGTCGGCGACGGGCTGTCCGTCCACCAGCAGGGTGCCGACCTCGGTGAGCGGGACGCCCAGCGACTCGACCACGTGGCCGAGGGTGGAGGTGCCGTCGGTGCGCAGTGAGGTGCGACCGGCCCGCCGGGGTGCGGAGACGAAGAGGTGCAGCTCAGGGGCGAAGTCGAACCAGATCTGGGGTCTGTCCACGCGGCCAGCATGCCAGCGCACGGCGGGCGGGGGCCACCGTTTTCCCGGCGGCCTGACTTCCGGGGCGGCCTGATTCCCCGGGCGGCCCGTATTCCGTGCGCCCCGCTCCCCGGGTGCCCCGCTTCTCCGGCTACCCCCGCGACGCCGCGACCGCCGGGGCCGGTGCGGTGCGGCGGTCGCTCGCCGCCCAGCGGGCGACCGGCCCCATCGCGTACCCGGCGGTGAGGAAGACCCCGCCGAGCACCAGCCAGCCCGCGAGGCCGCCGTCCAGCAGCAGCGTGGTGAGCAGCAGCGGCCCGAGGGTGCGGGCGACCGCCACGCCGGTGCCGAAGAAACCCTGGTACTGGCCGATCCGCTCCGGTGGCGCGAGGTCGAAGCCGAGCTGCCAGGAGCCGGCCGACTGCCGCATCTCCCCCGCGACCTGCAGGACGGCCGCGGCCGTCAGCAGCGCTGCGACCGCCCAGACCGGGACGTCCAGCGCGGACAGCCCGCAGACCGCGCAGGAGGCGAGCAGCAGCACCCCGGCCGAGCGGACCGCCTTCACCGCCGAGTCCAGCCCGGTGACGCCGCGCGCCGCCCGGACCTGGAAGGCCAGCACCGCCACGGTGTTCAACACGAACAGCGCCGAGCCGAGCCAGCCGATCCCGGGGGCGCGCTCGGCGATCCACAGCGGCAGCACCAGGCTGAGCAGCGGCATCCGCAGCAGCAGCACGGTGTTGACCAGGGTGACGGCGGCGTAGCGCCGGTCCCGCAGCACGGCCAGCCGCGGGCCGGTGCCCGACTCCGGTGCCGCGGGCGGGACTTCGGGCAGCCGGCGGAGGACCAGCGCGCCGGCCAGCAAGCCGATGGCGGTGACGGTGAAAGCGCCCAGGTAGGCGGTCCGGGTGCCGAGGGTGAGCGCGATGCCGCCGATGGCGGCGCCAACGGCCAGGCCACCGTTGAGGGTTGACTGCAGGTGGGCGAGCAGCCCGGTCCGCTCCTCGCGCGGCACCAGGCCGGCGACCAGCGCCTGCCGGGCGGCGGTGAGCCCGGACTGCGCGGTGGCGTAGAGGCAGACGGCGAGCAGGAACAGCCCGTAGGAACGGATCACCAGGAAGCCGGCGACCACGACCGCCGTGCCGAGCGCGAGCGCCACCGCCGCACGGCGTGGGCCCCGGCGGTCGGCGAGGTGGCCGAGCGGGACGCCGGCCAGCGAGCCGAGCGCCCAGGCGACGGCGAGGCCGACGCCGAGGGCGGTGGCCGACATACCGACGACCCGGGTGAAGTAGAGCGCGGAGCAGGTGTAGTAGGCACCGTCGCCCACGGCGCTCGCCAACTGGGCGGCGGCGAGCGTCCGCTGAGGTCCGGCGGGCGGCATCAGGGCAAACCGGGCGGCGCTTCGGTTCGACACGTCTCTCCTGTTCGGCACTTCTCTCCTGGCTGGCTGACCGACCGTCCGACCGTCCGACGGGCGGACCGACGGACTGACGGACGGGCGGCACGCGGGCCCGGCGTTCACAACCGTTGTCGGCGGGCCCCTGCGCCCCGAAACCCACCCTAGTGAGCGAATGGACCGCCCGACAGGTCCAGTGATCTTGAATTTTCCTGGGCCACTTCCGCTCCCCGCCGCACCGTCGGGCGAGCGGTGAACTCCCGTACGACGGCACCCCGTTGATCCCTTCAGGCGCTTCGGCCCCAGCGCGACCGGCCCCGCCCGCACGGCCGAAGCGCCGTCCGTACCCGCTCCGACTCCCCCGCCCGAACCGGACGAAGTACCTCCACCACCCAACCGCAGGGCCAAGATTGGCCGTGTTGACCCGTCAGTAGTGCCCTCTTATGCTCAACGGCGTTCGCGATCCGGCACCGGGACCAGGGCCGTCCGTGCCCGCCCGATCCGGCGCCGTCTCGGCCCGAAGGGTTCCTCCCATCAGCACCTCCGACGCGCCCTCGGACTCCACCGGCCACCCGGACGAGGCAGCCGGACCGGCCTCCGCCGAGGCCACCGGCCGGCGCCGCTTCCTCACCTACCTGCTGGCCGCGCCGACCCTCACCGTCGCCGCCCGGCTCGGCCTGGACGCCGCCGCTCCCGCCACCGCGCAGGCCGCCGTACGAGCCGCCGCCGCGGCCCAGGACGCCTCCGCGCCGCCGCAGCCGCTTGGCCTGCCGGGCATCCCGGACGTCCTCGACCTCGGCGACGCGATGATCCTCGCCGGGCTGCCGACCTCGCACCTGCTGGTACTCGAAATCACCCCCGCCGGGCGTGCCGCGCTCCACCTCCCCCGACTGGAGGTCGGCCAGGGCCTGACCACCGCGATCGCCATGCTGGTCGCCGAGGAGCTCGACGCCGAGCTCACCGACGTGGACGTCCCGCTCTCCGACGGCCGCCCCGAACTGCTCTTCAACCAGCTGACCGGCGGCTCCAACTCGGTGCGCTCGCTGTACGACCCGGTGCGCGCCGCGGCCGCCGCCGCCCGCGCCCGGCTGGTGACCGCCGCCGCCAACCGCTGGAACGTTCCGGCGGACACCCTGCGCACCGCCGACTCCGCCGTCCTCGCCCCCGACGGCCGCCGCCTCGGCTACGGCGAACTCGCCGCCGACGCGGCCGCGGTGGCGCTGCCCGCCGTGCCCGGCACGCCCAAGCCCGCCGACCAGCGCCGCCTGGTCGGCAAGCCGACCGGTCGGATCGACGCCCGCGACATCGTCACCGGGCGCGCCGAGTACGCCGGGGACCTGCGGATCCCGGGCGCCGTGCCGACCGTGGTCGCCCGCCCGACCACCATCAACGGCACCCTCAAGTCCCTGGACGCCTCGGCCGCCCGCGCCATGCCCGGGGTGCTCGCCGTGGTGCAGATCCCCAGCGGCGTCGCCGTCCTCGCCGAGACCTTCGACCAGGCGCTCAAGGCCCGCGACGCCCTGCGCACCACCTGGAACCCGGGCCCGGTCGCGGACCTCTCCACCGCCGACATCCAGGCCCGACTGCGCGCCGCCCACGCGCCGTTCCTGCTCCCGCCGCTGCTCACCCAGTACCTGGACGCCGAGTTCGACTTCGCCTTCGTCAACCACGCACCGATGGAGGTGCTGACCGCCGTCGCCGACGTGCGGCCGGGCCGCGCCGAGCTGTGGTTCGCCGCGCAGAGCCCGATCATCGCCCAGCAGACCATCGCCGCCGAACTCGGCCTGCCGCAGCACGCCGTCACCGTCCACGTCGTACGCGGCGGCGGCTCCTTCGGGCGCCGGCTGTTCTTCGACGCCGCCCTGGAGGCCGCCCAGATCTCCAAGGCCGCCGGCCGCCCGGTCAAGCTGATGTGGACCCGCAACGACGACATGCGCCACGGCCGGATGCGCCCCGCCAGCCACCACCGGATCCGCGCCACCTACGGCCTCGGCCAGGTCCTCAACTGGGAGCACCGCGCCGCCACCGTCAGGACCGACCTCGGCCACGGCCTCGGCGAGGCGCTCACCGGGGCCGGCTTCAACCTCTCACTGGCCGGACTCAGCCTCGCCCAGGCCTTCTTCCTGCTCACCGAGAAGAACCCGTACAACGTCGGCATCCCCACCCAGCTGCTCGCCGAACTGCCGCTGGCCGTGCACACCGGCAGCTGGCGCTCGGTCTACTCCGGCACGGTCCGGGTCGCCGACGAGATCACGATGGACGAACTCGCCCGCCGGATGGGCCAGGACGAGCTCGACTTCCGCCGTGCCCGACTGCGCGACGTCGCCGGGAAGGCGCTCCTGGACACCGTCGCCACGGCCGGCGACTGGGGCCGCGCGATGCCGCCCGGCCAGGCCCAGGGCATCGGCTACCACGACGAGAACGGCGGCCGGGTCGCCTACCTGGTCGAACTGGACGCCTCCGACCGGGCCAACCCCCGGGTCACCAAAGCGGTGATCGCCGCCGACGTCGGCCAGGTCATCAACCCCCGAGGCCTGGAAGCCCAGTTGACGGGCGCGCTGATCGACGGCATCTCGGTCATCCTGCAGGCCGGCAACCACATCGACAACGGCGCGGTGCGGGAAGGAAGTTACGCCGACTTCCACTACGCCCGGCAGCGGAACACCCCGCCGGTGGTCGAGATCCACCTGATGCCGCCGAGCGGAGCCCCGGGCGGCGCGGGCGAGTTGGGCGTCCCGGCGGCCTCGGCCGCCGTCGCCAACGCCTACGCGCGCGCGACCGGCACCAGCCCGCGCTCCTTCCCGATCAACTTCTGACCGCCGCCGACCGACCGAACCGAGGACCTCGACTCCCCATGCCCATCCACACCTTCATCCTGAACGGGCGGCCCGTCACCGTCGACGCCCCGGACGACATGCCGCTACTCTGGGTGCTGCGCGACAAGCTCGGCGTCACCGGCCCCAAGTACGGCTGCGGGGTGGGCGTCTGCCGGGCCTGCACCAGCCACCTCGACGGCCAGGAGTTCCAGCCCTGCACCCGCTCCGTCAAGGACTGCGAGGGCCGCACCGTCACCACCATCGAGGGCCTGGCCGACGGCGACACCCTGCACCCGGTGCAGGAGGCCTGGATCGACTGCGACGTCGCCCAGTGCGGCTTCTGCCAGCCGGGCCAGATCATGACCGCGGTCGCCCTGCTGCGCCGCACGCCCGACCCGACGGACGCGGACATCGACCAGATCCAGAACATCTGCCGCTGCGGCAGCTACCCGCGCATCCGCGAGGCGATCAAGCGGGCCGCGGCGGCCCGACAGGCGCGCTGACACGGGTTTGCCCCGCCCGACGAACGGGCGGGGCAAACCGGGTCGGGCGGCTGTCAGCACGCCCGCAGACCGTTGTGGAAGTACCAGTTGCCGTCGGCGTACGCACCGTAGACGTAGGCATCGAACCACGAGCCGTTCGTCCCACCAATGTGGTACCAGACGTTGCCCTGGTTGTTGATGTCCTCGCCCCTGGTCCAGCACTCGATGTAGATGTCGTCCGACGACCACCAGTACGAGTACACGTCGGGGGCGACCTTGGGTGTCCAGGAGTACTGCTGCTGGTAGACGCCCACGCCGTGGCCGCTCGCGTGGTAGCTGAGGTAGTACCAGCCGTCGGCGGACGCGCTGCCCGCAGACAGGCCGACGCCGCCCGCCGCCAGCGCCGCCACGGCCACGGCGGTCGCCCCGCGCCGCCCGATCTTCTTGAGGACGTTCTTCATACCGATTCTCCTGTCCGGTCGAACCGCTTCGGTGCCGCCCCGTTGACCTCGACGGCGGAGCCAGCTGACCCGATCACCCCTGGTGTTCGGTACCGCCTGACAGGAACTGACAACAGCTGACACCGTCGGCCGGGCGCCCGAACAGGCCTTCTGGCAGCTGACAACGCGAAGTGCCCCCGTCCGGCGGACGGGGGCACTTCCGGATCAGCGGGACCTCAACACGACGCGAGCCCGCCCTGGTGGGACGCGAAGAGGCCGTCCACGTAGGGGCCGTAAACGTAGCCGGTCCCGTACCAGTAGCCGTAGGTGCCGGAGTACACGCCGGCCACGCGGTACCAGACGTTGCCCTGGCTGTTGATGTTCTCACCCAGGGTCCAGCAGACCTCGTCGACGGCGTCCTGGGACCCCGGGTACGAGTACAGGTCTCCCGTGATCTTCATCGACTTGGTGGTCGGCTGCGCGTAGACGCTCACCACGTGACCGGTCGGGTGCCAGCCGAGGGTGTCCCACCCGACGGCGGACGCGTCCCCCGCCGAGAGGCCGACCCCGCCGGCCGCCAGTGCCACCGCGGCCACGGCGGTCGCCCCGCGCCGCCCGATCTTGTTCAGGATGCTCTTGACCATGCCGATTCTCCCTTCCCGTCGAACAGTTGCGCCGCCCTTGACCTCGACGGCGGTGCCAGCTGACCCGACCGGCCGTGGTGTTCGATACGGGCCGCCGAGATCTGACAACAGCCGGCACCGGTCGACGGGCGGCCGAACACGTCTTCTCCCCAATCGGAGTCGACGGATCAGTGATCGCCGCCGTCACGCGCCGCTATGATCCGTACGCGACAAGCAAGCAGCGCCACCAAGGGATCTGACACCTGACAACAGGGGGCGTCATGGCGGAGCACGAACAGGAGCCGCGACCGGAGCGAAGGGCACCGTCGCCCACCGCCGCCGAGAGCTTCGCGGGCGAGCTGCGCACCCTCCGGCTGGACGCGGGCCAGCCCTCGTTCCGCACCATGGCCAAGACGGCCGGCTCGATCTCGCACACCACGCTCTACGAGGCCGCCTGCGGCTCGCGACTCCCGTCCTGGGCCACCACCAGAGCCTTCGTCCAGGCCTGCGGCGGCAACGAGGAGGAGTGGCAGCGCCGTTGGAGCGCGGCGGTCAACGGTGAACCAGCCGCCGATCCCGCGCTCCCCGCGCCGCCGGTCGCGCCGGTCGCACCGGCCCCGCGACCCCGGCCGTCCGCTCCCCCGCCCGAACCGTCGCCGCCGTCGACATCGCCGGCCCGGTCACACCCGAATCACCGTCAGCTCTGGACCCACGCGCTCAGCCTGCTCCTCGGCCTGGTGATCGGTGTCCTCGGCACGCTCGGCCTGCTCGCCCTCCGCGCGCCCGCCGCCCGGTCCGACGCCCACAGCTGCCCGGCGGCCGACCCGGACACCCCGGCCCCCGTACCCGTCCCCGAGCCGCAACAGACGGCGGAGGGCGGCACCCCGAGCACCGCGGCGCGGCCCTGGATCGCCCGTGCCGCCTACGACCAACAGACCGCCTCCAGTACGGAAGTCGCGCTCCCCGTCCGCGTCCAGGTCGCCTCCGGAGACACCCTGGTCGTCTCGATGATGCTCACCGGCACCTGCCCCGGGCCGGTCAAGGTCACCGACAGTCACGGCGACCGCTTCCAGCTCCTCGGGGACGTGACCGACTCGCTGCGCCACCGGGTGCTCGTCCTCGCCGCCTTCGACGCCTCCGCGCTGACCACCGCCGACTCGATCCACGCCGACTACCCGCGCGCCGGCCAGTACCACGTCACCGTGGACGAGTTCCGGGGCGTCACCACCGTCCGGGCCGTCACCCGCGCCTCCGGCGACGCCGGTGGCACCACCTTCACCACCACGGCCAACGCCGTCACGTGCGATCCGGGCGACCTCCTGGTGAGCGCGGTCGGCAGCGACACCGGCACCGCCCCCGAGTTCGACGGCGGCTGGACCACCCCGCCGGTCCTCCGGCTCTCGTCCTACCGCCTCACCACCGCGCACCGGATCGCGGCCGACGCGGACCACTGCATCGCCACCGGCCGGACCACCTCCCAGTGGGGCGTCGTCCTGGCCGTCCTGCGCTGAACCGCGGTCCTCTCAGCCTTCCCGCCGGCGCGGCACGGCAGGTCGTGCGCGACGGTCACCCGGTGGTCCCGCCCGCCCCGGGGTCGCGACCGAAGAAGGCGGCGAGCCGGTCGTACGGCGGGGCGCCTGCGGGAACGGACACCTCCGACCCGAAGGCATGGTGGTCCGATTCCTCGCCGCGGTACTCGGGCTTGAGCGCGCCGCGGGCCCAGACGAGGGCGGCGGACGCGACCTCGTGGTCCAGGCCGTCGACGGACTGACCGGTGGCATGCGCCAAGTCCCAGGCGTGGACGGCGAATTCGGCGACCTGCTGGTCGACCGGGAAGCGCGCCGGCACGGACCCGCCGCCGGGGAGCTCCACGGCCCCGGTGAGGTCTCCGACCGACCGCCAGGCCTCGACCAGCTGCTCCGCGCCGGCCTCGAAGGCGTGCAGCCAGTCCTCCTCCACCCGCTCGAAGGGCTGCGACAAGTCCGGCTGCCCTCCCTCGGCCCGGATGGTGAACTGCCGCAGGTCGAACAGGAGATGGCTGATCAGGTCGCCGACGTCCCAGGAGCGGCAGGGCGTCGAGTGGCCGGCCAGCTCGACGCCGGCGCCGTCGATCAGCCCGGCGGTCTGCGCGAGGGCCCGGGCGAGCAGCTCGATCGGGTCATCCGCTGCGGTCATGGCAAACCTCTCGGTCGGGGGCGCACGGGGTCGTGCCGGGCGATCGTAAGCGCGAGCGCCGACGACCGCCCGGCACGACACCGCCCCCGACGAACGGTCAGGCCGCGAACCCGCCGTCCACCGCCAGCTCGGCGCCGGTGACGTACCGGCCGTCCTCGCCGACCAGGTAGGCGACGGCAGCCGCCACCTCCGCCGCCGTGCCGTAGCGGCCGAGCGCGGTGAAGCCGCGCTGGAAGTCGGCGGACTCGCCGTCGGCCGGGTTCATGTCGGTGTCGATGGGGCCCGGGTGGACCAGGTTGACGGTGATCCCGCGCGGGCCGAGTTCCCTGGCCAGCGCCTTGGTCAGGCCGATCAGCGCGGCCTTGCTGGTCGCGTAGAGCGTGCCGCCGGAGAAGACGACGCGCTGCGCGATGCAGCTGCCGATGCCGACGATCCGTCCGCCGTCCGCCAGGTGGGCGGCTGCCGCCTGCGCGTACAGGTAGGGCGCCCGGACGTTCACCTCCAGCACCCGGTCGATCTCGTCCAGCGCCATCTCCTCGATCGGACCTCCGGCGCCGACGCCCGCGTTGTTCACCAGGACGTCCAGGCGGCCGAACCGCTCGGCGACCGCCGCCACCGCGGCGCGCACCGCCTCCGGGTCGGCGCTGTCCGCCCGGACGGCCCAGCCGGTCCGCCCCATCGCGGTGATCTTCGCGACCACCTCCTCGGCGCGCTCGGCCTCGCCCTGGTAGGTCAGCGCCACATCGGCGCCGTCCTCGGCCAGCCGCAGCGCGACCGCCGCCCCGATCCCCCGGCTGCCGCCGGTCACCAGGGCCACCTTGCCGTCGAGCGCCACCGCACCGTTCATCGTCATATCTGCAGAACTCCTTGTTCCGGTCTGGGACATGACTCCATCCTCGGCCGGAACACTCCTCGACTCCGGCGGTATTCAGACGTCGCGTTCAACCTTCAACTACGACTCCGCACGCCCCCGGTAGTACGACCCGACCGCCGGTTGTCCGGTCCAGTTCGGCCCGGCCGACGGGTCGGCGCCCGCGTACTCGAAGGGCAGCTCGACCGGCCGCCCGCCGTCCAGGAGCAGCAGGTGCCGCCGCGACCGGTACTCGAATCCGGCCGCCCGCAGCGCCGCCACCACGGCGCGGGCCGCACTGGCCCCGTCGGGCCGGCGCACCGATTCCGGGTCGAAGTGGGCGGCGAACCGGCCGTCCGGGGTCAGCCACGCAGTGGCCCGGGTGATCGCGCCGAGCTGGTCGCCGAGGTAGTGCAGGCCGTGCACACAGGTGATCAGGTCGTATGACCTTTCGGGCACCCAGTCCGCGAGCGCCGCCGTCAGCAGCCGCAGCCGGGGCCCGGCCGCCGCGTCCGGCGACGGGGACGGCGGCGGGGCCAGCGGCCCGACCAGGTCGACGCCGGTCAGCTCGACCTCCGCGGGCAGCAGCCGGGCCGCCTCCGCGAGCGCCCGCCCCTCCCCGCTGCACAGGTCGAGCCAGGCGGGCGCCGCACCGCCGCGCTCCCGCAGCCAGGCCGCCGGGTCGAAGCCCAGCTCGCGGGCGTAGCTGTTCACGCCGCTGAGCCCACGCTCGCGGTTCATCGTGCGGTTGGCCACCACGGGGCCGGCGGTGAGCTCACTGTCGCTGATCAGTCGAACCATCATGCGACCCTATCGGCGCGGAGATCCGCCACGGGAACCGTGCGCCGGGAACCGCGAACGCGTCGAACGGCCACCCCGCGCAGGGGTGGCCACTCGACGCGCATGCGATGAGGCGTCAGACGGTCAGGGTCTGACCCGGGAAGATCAGGTCCGGGTTACCGCCGATGGTGCGGGCGTTCTTGCTGTACAGGCTGTCGGTGTCGACGCCGAACTTGGCGGCGATGCCGCTCAGCGTGTCACCGCTCCGGACGGTGTAGCCACCGCCGGAGGTGTTCTTCTCCGTGGCCGGCGCGGAGTGGGCCGGCTTGGCCGACGACCGGCCCGGCGCGACCTTCGGCGCCTGCTGCTTCGCCTTGGGCGCGGCCGGCTGGGCGGCCTTCGGGGCCGCGGCGGGCTTCTCGGCCCGCTTGGCGGGCTTCGCGGCGGGGGCGCTCGTGTCCGCCGAGGTGTCGACGGCGGCCGGGGCGCCGCCCTTGCTCAGGCCCGCCTTCTTGGAGCAGACGGGCCAGGCGCCCGGCCCCTGCGAGGCGAGCACCTTCTCGGCCACGACGATCTGCTGCGCCCTGGTCGCCTGGTTGGCCTGGGGGGCGTACGCGGTCCCGCCGTACGCGGCCCAGGTGGACGGGGTGAACTGCAGTCCGCCGTGGAAGCCGTTGCCGGTGCTGATGCTCCAGTTGCCGCCGCTCTCGCACTGGGCGACGGCGTCCCAGGCGGAGGAAGGCGCGGCGGAGGCCGAGGTGGCCGTGACGAGGCCGGCCACCGGCAGGGCCGCGACGGCGGCACCCGCGACGACCGCCATCCGAACGCGGTTGCGCTTGGTGCTGGCAGTGGTGTCGGTGGCAGCGGCGGTCTCGTGACGGGAAGTCATGAAAGTCCTCTCGACAAGCCCCGGGCGGGCAGCGGGAACCAGGCCCGGGACATGGGCCGGTCGGTCGCGCTTGCCTCACTCGACGGGCGGCCGCGCACGTGTCGGACGTGCCGTGCCGCCCCGGCCACCTCCGCTCGCCGACGGCCTGTACGAGCCGGCCTGCTCGGCGGGCACCGCCCTAGCGCCGCGGGTCAGTCGGCGGGCAGTGCGTCGGGGTGAACCCGGGTGGCGCTCGTTGCGCCGCCAAGAAAGCTAGGGGCATGTCCCGGGCGCAGCAAGCAATTCCTGGTCATCGCAGGTCAGTTGACTGTTACCGGCGGTATCGATCAAGAAACGGCGCCCGGTTCGACCGGGTTTGACCACATTTTCGCGATCAAACGATCAAGTCCCGTGCCCTCACTCACATCTGTCCATCCGTGAACTCCGGCACACCATCCACCCACCGCGACCGAGAACAGACGTACCGTCACCGACCGATCCGGAGTTCCCGATTCGGGAGCCCGGTCAGGTGGGATCCACCACACCCATCACCTGACGCGTCCACGCGAACGCACTCAGCTACGACCGTCGAGCTCCGCGTCCCGCGCCAGCAGCGCCGCCTGCACCCGGTTCTCGCAGCCCAGCTTGGCCAGGATCCGGCTGACGTACGTCTTCACCGTCGCCTCGCTCATGTGGATCCGCGCCCCCGCGTCCGCGTTCGACAGACCCTCGCCGAGCAGCGCCAACACCTCCAGCTCACGCCCGGTGAGCACCTCCAGCCGGCGCCTGGCCCGCGCGCTGCGGGCGGCTGCCGAAGCGCTGCGGCCGGAGGCCAGCGAGTCGACGATGTGCCGGGTGGCGGCCGGGGAGAGGAAGGCGTTGCCGCTGGCGGCCGCCCGGACGGCCTGGATCAGCTCGTTCGGCGCGGTGTCCTTGAGCAGGAATCCGGCGCCGCCCTCGGTCACGGCGCGCAGGACGTTCTCGCGCTCCCCGAAGGTGGTGAGGATGATCGCGCGTGCGCCGGGTGCGACCCTCCCCAGCTCCCCGAGCGCCGTCAGCCCGTCCATCACCGGCATCTGGATGTCCAGCAGCACCACGTCCACCCGGTGCGCGCGGGCCAGCTCCAGCGCCTCCCGGCCGTCGGCGGCCTCCGCGACCACCTCGATGTCGTCGGCCGAACCCAGGATCATCCTGATCCCGGCCCGGATGAGCGGCTCGTCGTCGGCGACGAGGACTCGGATCACTGCTGGTCATTCCCCTCGAACGATGATGCGACTGCGGCACCATCCTCACATCCCGGCCGCCTCGCACCCCGACCGGGCCACCGGAGCCGGGCAGCGGCCGGCCGGGGCGGTCAGTTCTTGCTGATGTACTCCACCTTGTCCACCAGCACCCCGTCCTTGAAGCAGAAGCGCGCCACGTGGCTGTCCGACCAGGAGTCGTCCGGATCGCCCTTCGCCAGGGAGTACCAGCGGCAGTGCGAGCCCTCCGGCCGGGCCGGCCCGTCGTTCTGGAAGTCGGAGGTGAAGAAGTCGTTGCCGGGCGGCAGCCGGCGCATCACCTCGGCCTTGGTCTCACCCACCCGGACCTGGTCGTACAGCGACTGCCGCACCGTCGAATCGCTGGTGCCCCGGACGAAGGCCATCACGCCCCAGATCAGCAGGCCCACGACGACCAGCGTGACCGCGCCCACCCCGGCCGCGCAGCCGATCGCCGGGCTGCGTCGCCCACCGCCCGCCCCCTGGTCCGGGGGCAGACCCTCGAACACCCAGTCCTCCTCCCCGACCAGGGCGGCGGCGCCGTCGGACTCCGCCCCCTCGTACGGGAGGACGGCCGCCAGCCGGAAGCCCTCCTCGGTCGTCGCCCCGGCGTGCACCATGCCGCCGACCAGCCGGGCGCGCTCCCGCAGCCCGGTCAGCCCCTGTCCGCCGCTGACCACCGACCCCGCGCCGGTGTGTGCGCCGATGAGCTCCGGCGCGCGGGGGTTGGTGACCTCGACCACCAGCGCGTCCGGCTCGTACCGGAGCGCGACCGCGATCGGCGCGCCGGGGGCGTGCTTGTGCGCGTTGGTGAGCGCCTCCTGCACGATCCGGTACGCCGCGTTGTCGACCGCGGCCGCCAGCGGGCGCCGCTCGCCCTCCGTCGAGTACGCCACCCGCGTCCCGGCCGCCCGGGAGGACTCCACCAGCCCCGCGATCCCGTCCACCCCGCCGCGGACCGGCGCCGCGCCCGGCGCCCCGGCCGCCGGCGGCAGCGCCGTCGACTCGTCGTGCAGCACGCCGACCACCTCGCGCAGCTCGCGCATCGCCGCGACCGCCGCCTGCCGCAGTACACCGACCGCCTCCCGCTGCCGGTCGCTGAGCGTGCGGTCCACCTCCAGCGCGCCCGAGTGCACGGAGATCAGCGCGAGCTGGTGCCCCAGGCTGTCGTGCATGTCCTGGGCGATCCGGTGCCGCTCCCGCAGCCGTGCCTGGTGCACCACCATGACCCGCTCGCGGACCAGCTGGTCGTTGCGCTCGCGCAGCGCGTCCAGAAGTGCCCGGCGCTGCGCCCGGTAACGGCCGTACAGCGCGGGCAGGACGGCGAAGACCAGGAACACGCCGAGCGACAGTCCGATGATCAGCTTGTGCGCGCCCGAGGCCCCGTCCTTCAGCGTCCCGGTCACCATGAACAGCAGATAGCTCAGGACGAATGAGCCCAACAACCGCCAGACCCGGCGGATCCGCGCCCCGGCGGCCCAGCCCGCGCAGACCAGCATCGTCAACGGCCCGAGCGACCAGCCGGTGATGGCCCCGGTCAGCACCAGCACGGTGCCCGGGAACCCCCGCCGCAGCACCCACAGTCCAGCGACGGCGAGCCCGAAGGGCACCTCCAGGCCGGTGCGGCTGATCACCTCCAGCAGGCCGACGAGCACGCCCATGAACACGGCCAGCACGGCCTCGCTCGCCACCCGCCGCCGGGGCCAGGGCCCCGGCAGCGCCGTCAGTACCGCCTTCGACCAGGCCCGTGCGATCGTTTCCACCCGTCGAGGCTAACCGGGCGGGCACCGCGGCCGCGGTCACCCTTCGTCGCCCTCCGCACCGACGAAAGTCTCCGATCCGTACGCGGTCAGCAGCAGCGCCACGTCGTCCACCCGCCCGGTCGAGCCGACCTCGCGCAGCAGCCGCTCGGCCAACTCCTCCAGTTCCTCCCCGGCCCGGCCGTGGTCCAGCGCGGCACGCAACCGGTCCACTCCCTGGTCGATCGCCAGCGCCGGGTCCTCCACCAGCCCGTCGGTGTAGAGGGCGAGCACCGAGCCGGGCCGCAGCCGCAGCTCGCTGACCGGGTACGCGGCCCCCTCGTCCACACCCAGCAGCGCCCCGCCCGGCACGTCCAGCGCCTCGGCCCGCCCGTCCGGATGGCGCAGCACCGGCGGCAGGTGCCCGGCACGGGCGATCCGGACGGTGCCGTCGGCGGGGGTGATGCGGACCAGGCAGCAGCTGGCGAGCAACCCCGGGTCGAGGTCCAGCAGCAGCCGGTTGGTACGGGTGAGCACCTGGTCGGGCGGCTCGCCGCCGCTGGCGAAGGCCCGAACGGCGCTGCGCAGCTGGCCCATCGCGGCGGCGGCACCGACGCTGTGGCCCTCGACGTCGCCGATCACCAGGGTGAGGTCCGCGCCGGTGACGACGGCGTCGTACCAGTCACCGCCGATCTCCATGCCCTGGGTGCCGGGAAGGTAGCGGGCGGTGATCCCGATGCCGGGCACCTGCGGGAGCCGGTGCGGCAGCAGGGCCTGCTGCAGGCCGCGGGCCAGCGCGAACTCGGCGTCGTAGAGCCGGGCGCGCTCCAGGGCCTGGGCGATGAAGCCGCCGAGGCCGGTGAGCAGGCCACGCTCCTCGACGGTGAAGAGGCGCGGGCGGTCGAAGCCGAGGATGCAGCTGCCGACCGGGCGGCCGGAGGCGATCAGCGGCAGGAAGGCCCAGGCGCCCATCTCGTCCAGGGCCAGGCCGGGGTAGGCGGCGGCGAGCTCGTGCACCGACTCGAAGAAGATCGGGGTGCCGGTGCTGAGTGTCTCGGCGCCGGGCACGAGGGCGTCCACCGGGGTGCCCTCGAAGCCGTCCAGGAAGCCGTCGGGGTAGCCGGACTGGAAGACCAGGTACAGCTGCTGCTCGCGCATCCCGTAGATGGCGAGCTCCTGGCCGCCGAAGGCCGGGAGGATCTCCTCGGCCACCGCCCGGCACACGTCGCGGACGGTGACCGCCTCGGTGAGCGCGCTGGCGAGCTGGAGCAGGTGATGGGTACCGCCCACGCCGGTGGTGGCCGCGGACGGCGGCGGGGCGGCGGCCGGCTCGGCCGCACCCGGCGGGGCCGCGGCGGCCACCACCCGGCCGGTGACGCCTTGGCTGTCGGGGTAGAGCGAGAAGGCCAGCCAGCCGTCCGGCGGGCGGGCGGCCAGGAAGGCGGTGGGCTGCTGGGAGAGCAGGGCCGCGCGGTAGCGGTTCTCGTAGAAGGGGTCGGTGAGCCAGGGCAGCACCTCCCAGGGATGGTGGCCGACCAGCTGCTCCCGGCTCGCCCGCAGCAGCGGTTCGGTGGCGCGGTTGGCATAGGTGATCAGGCCGTCCGGGTCGAGCGAGAAGACGCCCTCGCGCAGCCGCTCGACGGCGGCCGCGGCGGCGGTGAGCGTCCGCACGTCCAGGACGGCCCCGACCAGGTGGGTCCGGCCGTCGACGATCACGCCGGGCACCCTAGCCCACAGCTCCACCGGGTACGGGTGCCCGTCCGGCCCGAGCACCCGCACCCGGGCGGCCCGCACCTCGCCGCGCTCCAGAGCGGTGCGCGCGGCGGCCCGGAACTCGGGCACGTCCCCGGGGGCGATCCGGTGGATCAGGCAGCTCACCGTGCCGTCGAACTCGCCCGGCGCGAAGCCGAAGATCTCCCGGAACAGCGCGTCGGCGGCGAGCGCACCGGTGGCCGTGTCCCAGTCGAACAGCCCGACCCGGGTGGTGGGCGCCGACGGCGGCGGCAGCTCCACCGCGGCAGCGTCCTCCGGCGGCTCCACCGGCCGCCCGGACGCCACCAACTCGGCCAGACCGGAGGCGAGTTGGGAGGCGATCGCGGCCAACTCGCCGACCCCCTGGTCCGACACCCCCTCGTCCGAGGCCGGCCACAGCACGCTGAGCACCCCGAACCGCTCCCCGCCCTGCCCCACCGGCACGCAGGCGGACACGAAGTCGTACGGCAGGCCGACCGCCAGCTGCGGGAAGCGCCGCATGGTGTCCTCGGTGTCGGCCAGCGCGATGGTCCGGCCGGTCCGGAAGCAGACCGCCACCGGCAGCGGCCCGGCGGCGGCGACCCGCCGGAACGGGCTCATGATCGACAGCGGCACCCCGGCCAGGGTCAGCAGCACCAGCGACCGACGGTCACGCGAGCGCAGGTACACCATCGCCCCGTACGCCCCGGTCGACCCCAGCACCCGCCGGACGGCCGCCGCCAGCAGTACGTCCCGCTCGTGCACCGCCTCCGGAAGGGCTTCCGAGGCCGGATCCGGGGCTGCGTCCGGAGCCGCTTCCGAGCCCGGACCCGCCCCGCCGAACGCAGGCGGATGGCGCATGCTCCCTTGCTACGTCCGGCCCGGAACCATGTCAAGGCGAGCCCAGACGGCCCCGGCCCGCCCATCCGCCCGGGTGCACCGGCACGGACGTCTGTACCGCCCTCGCGGCCCATCCGCCAGGACGGTGAAGACCTACAGCTCGGTGAGGTCGACCTCCACCGGGTACGGCACTGCGGCCTTGACCAGCCCGGTGAACAGCTCGCCCGCCTCGTACGACCGGCTCGCCGCATCCAGCACGTAGGTGTGGACGATCGGCACCCGGCCGACCGCCTGCTCAACCCGCCAGTAGAAGGGGATGCCTGCCTTGGCGTACTGGTCCAGCTTGACCACCCGGTCCGTGGTCTCCGAGCCCGGCGAGACAACCTCAACCAGCAGCAGCACGTGGTCCGGCCTGGTCGGCGACTCGTCGAGGGTGTCCGCGCGGTACACCACCACGTCGGGCCGACGGTTGTTGAGCGGCACGTCCTGCAGCCGCACGTCGAAGTCGGTGTCGGCGTTCCAGTCCTCGCCGCCCGCCGCGTCCAGGGCGTTCGCCAAGAGGCGCGCGAGGCGGTTGTGGCGTTTCGAGGCGCTCGGACTCACAACGACCATCCCGTCGACGATCTCGATGCCCGCGCACTGCTCCTCGGTCCAGGAGTCGTACTCCTCACTGGTGATCTGCCGGTGCATCCACTCGGGTGCGATCATCTCGGCCGTCACGGCGTACCTCCCCGGTCTCCTGCGCGGCCCTGTGCTGTGTGCCACAGCCTAGTACGGCGGCGGCGGCACTTCGGATGGTTCGGGGACTGTTCGATATCCTCCCCGCGAGTGGCGGCGCCGGGGCCGCCGGGGGTGGAAGCGAGAGCCGTGTGAAGTCGTCCGAGGGGCCCCTGGGGGAGTCGTCGTGGCAGTGGGACGGTGAGGAGCAGGGCGCGGCCGAGGCGTCCGGGGAGGTGATCGGCGGGGGCGGGGACGGACCGCGGCTGAGCCGGCGCGGGGTGCTGGCCGGCGCCGGGGTGCTGGCGGCGGCCGGGGCGGTGTGGGCGTTCGGGCGCTCGGGCGGCGACCGGCCGGTGCCGGAGCCGACGAAGCCGCAGCCGACCGCGTTGTCCGGGCCGACGCCGCTGTGGACGTACCGGGGCGCGGAGGCGATGACCCCCGAGCGGCTGGTCGCCCCGCCGAGCCGCCCGGTGTTCCTGTCCAAGGCCGGGCTGCAGGTCCTCGACCCGGCGAGCGGTGACCCTCGGCGGCTGCTGGTGTTCGACCCGCCGCCGCCCCCGGGCTGGCCGAGCGACCTCGAGCCGCCCGTCGGGAAGGTCGCGGTCGGGCCCGAGCACCTCTACACCGCCACCTCCCAAGGACACCTGGACGCCCGCCACCTCACCGACCCCGCCGGCGACTGGAGCCTGCCGCTGCCCGATGAGATGCAGGGCCAGCTCCTGTTCACCTGCATGAGCGCCGGTGTCCTCTACGGCTACGTCTGGGGCCGGCCCCGCGCGGACGGCACCCCGCCGGGCAGCCGGGTCTTCGCGCTGCGGCTCGACGGCCGCGACCTGCTCTGGTCCGTCGCCGGCGACCACCAGGAACAGCCGGTCGCCCCCGCCACCAGGGGAACTGCCCGCCTGCTGGCCTGCGCCCGCTCCCTCGGCGACCGTACCGAGCTGGTGGTCCGGGACGCCACCACCGGTCGCGAGCTGTGGACCGCCCCCGGCGACGAGGACCTGCGCTGGTGCGCCGCCGCTTGGGAGACCTTCCTCGTCCCGGACGGCAACGGCGGCGTGCGCGTGCTGGGCCCCGGCGGCGAGCCGCGCTGGACCCACTCCCCCGCCCGGGGCGAGTCCTGGCGGGCGTTGCCGCCCGTCCCGGACGGCGTCCGGGTGTTCGTCCCGCGCGACAACGGCCTCGTCACCTGCCACGACGCGGGCACCGGCGCGGTGCTCTGGTCCTGCCGGCTGCCGTTCCTGCTGGACCGCCGCAGCCGTCCACTGGTCGTCAGCGGCACGCTGTACGTCCCGGGTCCGGCGGCGGCCGGGGTCAGCGCGATCGACACCGCGACCGGCGTGCTGGGGTGGACCTTCCACGACTCCGGCCCGGGCCGGGACGTCTGGACCGTCGCCGCCGACGGGAGCCACCTCTACGCGGGCCACGACGACATCCTGCACGCCCTCCCGCTGAGCTGAGCGACTCGCTCGCCGGACAACTCCCTCGCGGAACAACCGGCGAAGCGGAAGGATGGCCCGATGCAGGTACGCCCGATCTCCCCCGACAAGCTGGCCGAACTGCTCGCCGACCGGATCGCCGCACTGCCCGGTGCCGGCGAGCGGTGGCTGCGGGTCGCCGTGGACGGCGCCGGGCCCGCCCGCCCCGAGCTGCTCGCCGACGCCCTGGTGGAACCACTGCGGCTGCGCGGGCGCCCCGCACTACGGGTGTCGGCGGCGGACTTCCTGCGCCCGGCCTCGATCCGGCTGGAGTACGGCCACCACGACGCGGACGCCTTCCACGACCTCTGGCTGGACGACGGCGCCCTGCTGCGCGAGGTGCTGGACCCGCTGGAGCCGGGCGGCAGCGGCCGGGTGCTGCCCTCGCTGCGCGACCCGGCCACCGACCGCTCCACCCGCGCCCCGTACACCCGGCTCCCGCCCGGCGGTGTGCTGGTGCTGGACGGCGCGCTGCTGCTGGGCCGCTGGCTGCCGCTGGACCTGACCGTCCACCTCGCGCTCACCCCGGCCGCGCTGGCCCGCCGCACCCCCGCCGACCAGCAGTGGACGCTGCCCGCCTTCGCCCGCTACGAGGCGGAGACGGGGCCCGCCGAGGCCGCCGACGTCACCGTCCGGGTGGACGACCCGCGCCACCCCGCGCTGGTCGAGCGGCCGTAGGGCCCGACCGGCGGATTTCGTCGCGGTCCCGGCAAGGATCCGCCGGTCAGGCCCTGCCCGCCGGGGCCGGGCCGCGCTGGCAGTAGGGGCACCAGAACACCATCCGGTCCCGCGGGGGATCGCCCTGACGCCCCGCCATGACCGGGGTGACGCAGCGCGGGCAGGGCCGTCCGGCCCGGCCGTAGACCCAGTGCTGGTAGCCGGGCCGGGTGTCGCCGGTGGTGATGTGGCCGGGGCGCAGCTTGTTGGCGTCCAGCATCTGCCGGGCGCGCTCCACCAGCCGGTCGGGGTGCGGGAGTTCGCCGACCGCGGTCCACGGTGTCACACCGGCCACGAAGCACAGCTCGTTGGCGTAGACGTTGCCGATCCCGGCCAGGTTGCGCTGGTCGAGCAGCGCCTCGACGAGCGGGCGGCCCGGGTGGGCGAGCAGTCGGCGGACGGCCTCGACCGGATCCCAGTCGGGGCCGAGCAGGTCCGGGCCGAGGTGGCCCACGGCCCGCCGCTCGTCGGTGGTGCGCAGCAGCTCGACGACGGGGAGCCGGTAGCCGACGGCGGTGCCCCGCTCGGTGTCGAGGACGGCGCGGATCTGCCAGGCGGGGCCGCCGGTCCAGCGCTCGCCGGGACGGTAGACCTCCCAGCGGCCGTCCATCCGCAGGTGGGTGTGCAGGGTGAGGCCGCCTTCGAGGCGGGTGAGCAGGTGCTTGCCCCGCGGGCGGACCTCCAGCACCCGGCGGCCGGCGAGCGCGGCGGTGGCGTGCGCGGGCACCCGCAGCTCGGCGCCGGTCAACAGCTGCCCGGCGAGGGCGTCGTGCAGCCGGGCCGCCACGCGATAGATGGAGTCACCTTCTGGCATGACTCCATTCTGGTCCGCGCGACGGCCCGGCGGGGCGCCACCCCCTGGGCGTTACTCCGACTCGGTCCGGGACTCGGCCTGGCCCGCGCGGACCACGACGACCGGGCAGGGCGCGTGCTCGGTGAGGTGGCGGCTGACCGAGCCGAGCAGCACGCCGGAGAAGCCGCCGAGGCCACGGCTGCCGACGACCAGCAGTGCGGCGCCCTTGGCGGCCTGCAGCAGGGCCCCGGCCGCGTTGCCGGGCATCACGCTCTTGCTGATCCGCACGCCGGGGTCGTCGCCGACCACCCTGGTGACGCTCTCGGAGAGCGTCTTGCCGGCGAGCTCCTCGGGGTTGTAGACCTCGGCCGGTACGCTCGTCCCGCCCCAGCCGTAGAAGGCGGGGTACTCCCAGGCGGCGACCGCGTTGATGCTCCCGCCGACGGCCTTGGCGTAGTCGATCGCCCAGCGCAGCGCCTGCTCCGAGGCGGGCGAGCCGTCCACACCGACGACGATCCGGGGGTTGGCACTCATGCCGTGTCTCCTTCGGTTGCTCCTGCTCGGCCCCAGTTCGCCAAACATAGATCGAATAGGACAAATGGTCGGCGTTTGCCACGCCGCATGCAGCCGGGCGCTGCTCTACCCCGCCGTCCACGACTGACTCAACGGCGGTACGCCGCCCACGAGTTCGCCATCCGCTGGACCTGTCCCGCCGTGAACTGGCTCATGCAGGAGTCGTAGCTGTAGTCCATGAAGTTGTGGATCGGGTCGAGTCCGAGGCCCGGACAGGTGTGGCGGCCCTCGGGGCAGCCGTAGCCGGGGCGGCGCTCGGGCGGGGTGTCGTCCACGTAGTCGCCCGGGGGCAGGCAGCCGCCCTGGAAGGTGTGGAAGAGGCCGAACCAGTGGCCGATCTCGTGGGTGGCGGTGTTGCCCTCGTTGTAGTGGGTGGCGGGGCCGCCGGGCAGCGAGTCGTCCAGGATCACCACGCCGTCGTCGGTGGGGTTCGAGCGGTAGGCGCTGGGGAAGGTCGACCAGCCGAGCAGGGACTGCCCGAGGTGGGCGATGTAGAGGTTGAGGGTGCCCTGGTCGCCCTTGCGCAGGGCGGTCTTCATCGCCTGCTCGGTGGCGGAGCCGGGGGTCATGCCGGTGTACCAGTCGGCGTTGTCGGTCCAGTCGGTGCCGGCCAGCTGGAAGTGGAACTGGCTGGCGGTGTTGCCCTTGCCCTGGCCGCCGTAGGTGGCGTTGAGGTGGTCGATCTGGGCGGCGACGACGCCCCCGTCGAGCCGTCCGGCGCCCCCGGCGTGGATCACGTGGACGTACACCGGGACGGTGGTCGGGACGGCGGTGAGCGGGACGCGGGTGGTGCCGAGCTTGGCGAGCCGGTCGTCCAGGTCCGCCTGCATGGCCTGGGCCTGGGCGGCGCTGACGGCGTTCGGGTCCTTCCCGGCCTGGCTGCCGGCCGGCTTGCGGGCGGCGGCGTCGGTGCCGTCGCACACCGCGGCGGCCGCGGCGTGGTGCGGGGCCGGGGCCGCGAGCTGGCTGAGTCCGGCGGCGGCGACCAGCGCGGCGGCACAGGGGAACAGGCGGGGGGCGCGCGAGCGCACCCGGGCAGTACGGCGCATCAGCGCTCCTGACGGGAAAGGAGGTGACGGGGTGTCGCCCGCGCCACGGGCCCGCCCGTCGGCGACCGGGCGCGGTGACCGACGAAGAGCCGCCGGCGGTGCCCGGCGCGGCTTCGCCGAGACTACGACGCCGTGAAGTCGATCTCCCGCAGGGCGCGCGCGGCGGCCCGGTCGACTACCACGGCCGACGCACAGCCGGCCGGCGGCCGCCCCGCCCCGAGCAGCAGTCGGCGCAGTCGGGCGGCGGCGCCGCGGTGCCGGGCGAAGGCGTAGTGCGAGACGCCGCGTCCGCGTCGTCGCTGGCCCGCCCGGGCCTCGGCCGGGTCGACGTCGAGCAGCAGCAGGTGCACCCGGCGGCCCTGCCGGGCGGCGGCGCGGGTGAGCCAGGTGCGGACGAAGGGGAGCGTGCCGCAGTCGTGCACGGCGAGCGGTCCGCCGTCGAGGACGGCGCGGCGCAGCCGCCGGTAGTGGGCGAGCCGGGCGAGCGGGCGGTAGAGGGCGTACGGGAGGCGGCCGGGCAGCCGGGCCGCGTACTCCTCGCGGACCTGCTGGGAGTCGACCAGCGGGGCACGGACGCTGCGGCGCATCAGGGTGCTCTTGCCGCTGCCGGGCAGTCCGGTGACCACCAGCAGGTCGTCGGCGGGGTAGTGCAGGGCGGCCGGGCCGGGGCCGCGCAGTTCGTGCAGGCCGGTGCGGATGACCCGGTCGTCGGCGGTGCGGGGCGACGGCACCCGGGGCACCGCCGCCCGCGCCGTTCGTGTTCCGGCCACCGGCCCTCCCCCCGCCGTTTCCTGGTTCCTCCCCCAGGAGCATGGCGCATTCCCAAGAATGAGTAAAGACCCGTGGTCAGGGCAGGTACGGAGGGCCGGTGCGGGTCACCGGGGGCTGCCCGGCAGGATCCGCCGAGCAGGGCCCCGGTCCAGCTGCTAGCCCAGCTGCGGGGCGACCCGGGAGGCGATCAGCTCCAGGTGGTCCAGGTCGTCCAGGTCGAGCATCTGGAGGTAGACCCGCCGGCTGCCGACCGCCGCGTACCGGCCGATCTTCTCCACGACCTCGTCCGGGGTGCCGGCCAGGCCGTTGGCCTTCAGTTCGTCCACCTCGCGGCCGATCGCGGCGGCCCGGCGGGCCACCTCGGCGTCGTCCCGGCCGACGCAGGCGACCAGGGCGTTGGAGTAGACCAGCTCGTCGGCCGAGCGCCCGGCCCGCTCGACGGCGTCCCGGACCCGGCCGAACTGGGCGGCGGTGTCCTCGGCCGAGGCGAACGGCAGGTTGAACTCGTCGGCGAAACGGGCGGCCAGCGCCGGGGTGCGCTTCGGGCCGTGGCCGCCGACCAGCACCGGGATGCGCTCCTGGGCGGGCTTGGGCAGCGCGGGCGAGTCGGTGAGGGTGTAGTACTCGCCGGCGAAGTCGAAGGTGTCGCCGAGCTTGGTCTTCCAGAGCCCGGTGATGATCTCCAGCTGCTCCTCCAGCCGACCGAACTTCTCCTTGGGAAAGGGGATGCCGTAGGCGGCGTGCTCGGCTCCGTACCAGCCGGCTCCGAGGCCGAACTCGACCCGGCCGCCGCTCATCGCGTCCACCTGGGCGACCTGGATCGCGGTGACGCCCGGCAGCCGGAAGGTGGCTGCGGTCATCAGGGTGCCGAGGCGGATGCTGCGGGTGTCGCGGGCGAGGCCGGCCAGGGTGATCCAGGCGTCGGTGGGGCCGGGCAGGCCGTCGACGTCGCCCATCTTCAGGTAGTGGTCGGAGCGGAAGAAGGCGCTGAAGACTCCGAGGTCCTCGGCGGTGCGGGCGACCTTCAGGAGGGTGTCGTAGCTCGCACCCTGCTGGGGCTCGGTGAAGATGCGGAGATCCATGCGGCCCATTCTGGTACAGACCACCCGGTCGTGAGCGCAGGGAACCGGCCATGCCACGGAACGTTCCGAAGGTGGCCAAGGTCTCAGCACGGAACCGTCACGGGCCCGCTTCGCCGCTCGGTGGTTCGCCTACCGTGGACGGATGTTCGCGACCCCCGACGAATCGTTCCGGCCCTCCCCCGACGGGCCGGCCGGCTGCCCGCTGCCCGGCATCGTGGCCGCCTTCACACCCCGGCTGGCCGAGTTCGCCTTCGAGCCCGGCTTCGTCGCGGCGGTGGACCAGCACGCGGCGATGCTGCGGGAACTGCTGTACGCGCAGGGACCGGAGCTGGCGCCCTGGCCCCTGGACCGAGGGGAACTCGCGGACTACGCGCTGGGCTTCCTGGACGCGCTCGCCGAGATCGGCTGGCGGGAGCCGGTGGGATACGACTACGCCGTCACCCGGCTGACCGCGATCTGCTGGCTGGTGCGCGAGCACGGCCTGCTGGAGGCCTGAGCCACCCGCCCTGACCGGGGTCGATGCCCGGTTGTCCGGGATGGTTCCGTCGGGTGAACGCTCCGGCCGTCCGCACGCGTACAGTGGCGGTCCGGAGGAACGGGCCACGGAGCGGGGCGGTGTGACGGTGATCGGAAGCGGTACGGACAGCAGCGGCACGGCCGGCGGTAGCGCCGCGCACCGGGTGCTGCAGTGGCGGGCCCGCCCCGCGGAGGTCCGGGCCGCCGTCCTCGTCCTGCACGGCGGCGAGGAGCACAACCTCGCCTGCCCCCGCCGCCTCAACCTGCCGTTGCTGCGGATGCACGGCTTCCTGCGCTCGCTGAGCCGGGACACCGCGGGCGCCGGGATCGCCGTCGGCACCGTCCGCTACCGCCACCGCGGCTGGAACGGCGAGCGTGCCGACGCCGCCCGGGACGCCCTGGCCGCCCTGGACGAGGCGGCCGCACTGCTCGGGCCGGTGCCGACCGTCCTGATCGGCCACTCCATGGGCGGCCGCGCCGCCCTGCGGGCCGGCGGCCACCCCTCCGTCACCGGGCTGGTCGCCCTCGCCCCCTGGTGCCCAGCCGAGGACCCCTGCGACCACCTGGCCGGCCGCGACGTCCTGCTGCTGCACGGCGACCGCGACACCGTCACCCCGCCCGCCGACACCCACGCCTTCGCCGCCCGCAGCCGCGCCGCCGGTGCCCGCGTCTGCGGCTACACCGTCACCGGCAGCGGCCACGCCATGCTCCAGCGCATCCCCGACTGGCACCGGGCCACCACCCGGCTCGCCACCGCTCTGCTGGGCCTCCGCCCCCTGCCGGCGGAGACGGCCTCGGCGCTGGCGCTGCCGCCCGGTTCGCGGGAGGCGCTCACCCTGGCGCTGCCCCGGCAGCCGCGGGTGGCGCCGGAACTGCCGGCGAACGTCTGAGACGGGGCGACGGTCGGTTCAGCGGGGTCAACCGGCCTGGGGCCTGTCCGGCGGATCTTGCCGGACAGGCCCCAGGCGCCGGTGCGGTGGGCGCTGAGGTCGGAGTGGCGCTTGAGCAGGACGGCCGGCTCCGAACCAGCTCACTGGGAGACGCCCCCCGTGGGCGGTGCGGGCAGGTGGCCCGCCAGCAGGGCGTGGCCGAGCGGGGTGGGGCGGTGGGTGACGGTGCGGCCGGCGCGGTCCTTGGCGGTGAGGCCGGAGTCGGCGAGGACGGTGGCGTGTTCGCTGGCCGAGGCCGTGGAGATGCCGAGCCGCGCGGCCAAGTCCTTGGTGGAGCAGGGCCCGTGGTCGGCGATGACCTCCAGGGCGGCGGCCCGGGTCTGGCCGAGCAGGGCGGTGAGGGTGCGGCTCGGGGTGGGTTCGGGTTCGGCGAGCAAGGGGCCGTTGATCCTGGCGGGGTAGAGGAGGACGGGCTGCTGCCCCGGGTCCTCGAAACGGGCGATGACGGGGCGGCGGACGCCGAACACACAGGGCTGGAGCAGCAGTCCGCGCCCGTCCAGCCGCAGGTCGTGCCGACAGCCGCCGGCCAGCGGGACGGCGAGCACCGGGCGGTGCCAGGAGAGCGCCGGGTGCAGGGAACGCAGCACCTGGTCCGGCTCGGTGAGCCCGCCGCGGCGGCCGTGCTCGGTGGTGACGATGGTCTCGATCTGCCGCCGGTAGGGGTCGATCGCCCGGGTCTGGTACTCGGCGGTGACGTTGCCGAGCAGCTTCCTGGCCCGCCGGTCCCCAGCCGCCACCCCGCGCGCGAAGGCGCTCAACTGCCGTTCCCCGCCCACCGATCGCAGGTGCTCGCGGAGCGGCTCCTCGGGCGCCTCGGCGGTGGCGCTCTCGGTGGCACCCGGGTCGCGGCGGACGGTGAGGAACTCGGGGATGGCCGAGCGGGTGTAGAGGTCGAAGAGCAGCGCGGTGCGCGGGTTCCAGGACGCCCGCAGGCGGTCCCGCCAGGGCTTGAAGCGCGGATCGCGGTGCCCGCTGACCAGGGCGTGCACGCTCAGGGACAGCTCCATCGACATGTCCGGACGCGCGGCCACCCGCAGCCGCTCCAGGTCGTCCTTACCGAAGAAGATTCGCAGCACGAACACGATCGTCACCCCGAAACCGCCCCGGCCGCAAGACTGTTCGGCGAGGACCGAATCGTTTGCGGGCGGCTCGGGGGCCCGGCCAGGCTCGGAGGGGACGTCGGGGTGACGGACCGCTCGAACGCGTCGCCACCGCCTGTGGGTTCGGCACCACGGACACCCCGGTGCGTGCCTGCCGCCGCCGGCCGGACACCACGCCGACGGACGACCGGCAGCGCTTCCGTACGGTCACTCCGTACGGTCACGCACCCGGCAACCGTACGGTGAACCTCGTGCGGCCGGGCCGGCTCGCCGCCGCCACCGTGCCACCGTGCGCCTGGACGACGGCGTGGACGATGGCCAAGCCGAGCCCGGTCGAGCCGGTGGCGCGCGAGCGGGCCCGGTCGCCCCGCACGAAGCGCTCGAAGACCCGGTCCAGCAGCTCCGGAGCGATCCCCGGGCCCTCGTCGGTGACGCACAACTCGACCTGAT
Source organism: Kitasatospora sp. NPDC004669 (assembly GCF_040609455.1). Lineage (NCBI taxonomy): Bacteria > Bacillati > Actinomycetota > Actinomycetes > Kitasatosporales > Streptomycetaceae > Kitasatospora > Kitasatospora sp. NPDC004669. The sequence continues at coordinate 28,051 of NZ_JBEXKB010000024.1, read as the reverse complement.
CCGCCGCCGGTTCGAGGCTCAGCTCGACCCCGGTGCCGGGCGGGGTGTGGGTACGGGCGTTGGCCAGCAGATTGGCCACCACCTGGCTCAGCCGGTACTCGTCCCCCGCCACCAGCACCGGTTCCTCGGGCAGGGCGAGGCGCCAGCGGTGCCCTGGACCGGCCGCGCGGGCGTCGGCGACGGCGTTGAGCGCGATCCGGGTGAGGTCCACCTCCGCCCCGGCCAGCGGGCGCCCCGCGTCCAGGCGGGCGAGCAGCAGCAGGTCCTCGACGATCGCGCCCATCCGCAACGCCTCGGCGTCGATCCGCTCCAACGAGTGCCGTACCGGCGCAGGCACCTCCCCGGGATGGCGCAGCGCCAGCTCGGCGTGGCCGCGCACGGTCGCCACCGGGGTGCGCAGCTCATGGCTGGCATCGGCGGCGAAGGCGCGCAGCCGCTCCTCCACCGCGTGGCGGCGGGCCAGGGCGTCACCGACGTGCCCGAGCATCCGGTTGAGCGCCGCGCCGACCCGGCCGACCTCGGTGCGCGGGTCCGCGTCCGGCACCCGCTCGGCCAGCATCACGGCGCCGCTGGCGAGCGGCAGGGCGCTCACCCGCTCCGCCATGCCCACCACCCGCCGCAACGGGCGCAGCGACCAGCCGACCCAGACCGCCCCGGCGGCGCCGGCCGCGGCGACCGCGATCGCGAAGACCGTCAGCTCCAGGGTCTCCAGCCGTTCCACGGTGTCCTCGGCCGGGCGCAGCGGCAGCCCGCTGACCAGCACATCGCCGTCCCGCCCGGCCACCGCGCGGACCCGGTAGCGGCCCAGCGTCCGGCCGAGGTCCAGGGTGTCGGCCGGGCCGCCGACCGGAAGAGTGGCCAGCGCGTGCTGCTGGGCGGCAGAGAAGGCGACCCGATCGTCCTCGTCGTCGGGGTTGTCCGCGTCGTCGGCGTCCCCGTCGACCACACCGGCGGCGGTGACCCGGCCGTCCAGCAGCCGCACGCCCAGGGTGCCGGGGGTCTGAGCCCGGGTGTCGGGGCCGGCGCCGGTACCGGTGTGCTCCAGGCTCGCGGCGTAGCGGCCGCCGGCCTCGGCGAGCTGCTGGTCCAGACGGTCGACCAGGAAGTGGCGCAGGGCGGCCGCGGTGGCGAGGCCGACGGCGGCGCACGTGACCACGAGCAGCACCAGCAGGCCGGCGATCAGACGGGCGCGCAGGGTGCGGGGGAGGATCCTTCTGACGAGGCTCACCGGGCCGACGAGGTTCACTGCGCCGCCTTGATCAGGTAGCCCGCGCCGCGCACGGTGTGGATCATCGGGCTGCGGCCCGCGTCCAGCTTCTTGCGCAGATAGCTGATGTACAGCTCCACGATGTGGGCCTGCCCGCCGAAGTCGTACGACCAGACCGCGTCCAGGATCTGTGCCTTGCTGAGCACCTGCCGGGGATGGCGCATCAGGTGGGCGAGCAGCGCGTACTCGGTCGGGCTGAGCTCGACGGTCTCGCCGCCCCTGGTCACCTCGCGGGCCCGGTCGTCCAGCACCAGGTCGCCGAGCACCAGCGCGTGCGCGGGCAGTTCGCGCGGCCCGGCGGGCGGGGCGGCGCGGCGCAGCAGCCCGCGCAGCCGGACCGCCACCTCGGCCAGGCTGAACGGCTTGGTCACGTAGTCGTCGCCGCCCGCCGCGATGCCCTCGATCCGCTCCTCGACGGCGTCCCGGGCGGTGAGGAAGAGCACCCGCACCTCGGGCTGCTCGGCGTGCACGCGGCGCAGCACCTCCAGGCCGTCGAGGTCGGGCAGCATCATGTCCAGCACCACGGCGTGGGGTCGCCACCGGGTCGCCGCCTCGACGGCCTCCAGGCCGGTGGTCGCGCCGCGCGCCTGCCAGCCCTCGTAGCGGACGGCGCCGCAGACCACCTCCACCAGGTCCGGTTCGTCGTCGACGACCAGGACGCGCCAGTCCGGGCGGTCGGTGGCGGTGTCGTCCATGGTGCTCCTCGGTTCGACGGCGGGCGGTGTTCATTCTGGCCTGCCGCAATGAGAAAGCCGTGAGATCGCCGGGGGCGGTTCGTGGGCGGGTATATCGGCTCTGACCTGCGGCGATTCCGCTTCCAATGGCCGTCGGCACCGGGGTCTTTCAGAGGTGGTTCAGAGCTTGCGGTGCGATCGTGGACCGCCTCGACGGGGCCGCGCCGCCGCCGGGAGTTGAGGAGGATCCCCGATGACCACTGCCACCGTGCCGAAGTCCCGGCCGGGTGCCGCCGGCCCGCGCCACCGGGCGGCGCCGCGCCCGCCGCTCGCGCTGCCGCCGCGCGCCGCCCTGGGCCTGATCGCCGCCGGGGCGCTCGGCACGCTCGGGCTGTGGTGGGTGAACACGACGGCCGTGGTCGGCGCGGCCGGCTGGCTGACCGGCGCCGGGCGGATCACCGGGCTGCTCGCCGGGTACGCGGCGCCGGTCCTGCTCCTGCTGATGGCCCGGCTGCCGCCGGTGGAACGCGGGGTCGGCGCCGACCGGCTGGCACGCTGGCACGCCTTCGGCGGGCGGTGGCTGGTCGCCCTGGTCTCGGTCCACCTGCTGACCGTCATCTGGGGCTACGCGCTCACCGACGGGCGCGGGCTGGTCGACGAGGGCGTGGAGATCGTCTTCCACTACCCCGAGATGCTCAAGGCGACCCTCGGCACCCTGCTGATGCTCGGCACCGGCGCCGTCTCCGCCCGGGCCGCGCGGCGCCGCCTCTCCTACGAGACCTGGTACTACCTGCACCTAGCGACCTACCTCGCGGTGGCACTGGCCTTCGCCCACCAGCTGGCCACCGGCGCCGACCTCGGCGGCGGGCCCGGCCAGGCCGCCTGGTACGCGCTCTACTTCGGGACGGCGGCGCTGCTCGGCTGGTACCGGCTGCTGCGCCCGTGGCTGCTCGACCGACGGCACGGGCTGCGGGTCGCCGAGGTACGGCCGGAGGGCCCCGGGGTGGTCTCGCTGTTCCTGTCCGGGCGGCGGCTGGATGAACTCCGGGCCGAGCCGGGCCAGTTCTTCCGGCTGCAGTTCCAGGCCCCCGGGCTGCGCTGGGCCGCCAACCCGTACTCGCTGTCCGCGCCGCCGCACCCGGAGTTCCTGCGGTTCACGGTCAAGGACCTCGGCGGGCACAGCGCCGCGGTCGCCGGGCTGCACCCGGGCACCCGGGTGCGGGCCGAGGGGCCGTACGGGGCGTTCACCGGTCGGCAGCAGCGGGAGCGCCGGGTGCTGCTGCTCGGGGCGGGCGTCGGGATCACACCGCTGCGGGCGCTGTTCGAGACCTTGCCGGGCCAGGTGACGCTGGTCCAGCGGGCCCGCCGGGCCGAGGACGTGCTGTTCCGGGCCGAGCTGGCCGAGGTCGCCCGTCGGCGCGGCGCGGCGGTGCACGAGCTGCTCGGCTCGCGGGAGCAGGTCGGGGACCTCGGGGCGGCACTCGGCCGGCTCGTCCCGGACCTGGCCGGCCACGAGGTGTACCTGTGCGGGCCGGAGGCGCTGGCCGAGGAGGCCGTACGCGCGCTACGGGCGGCGGGGGTGCGCCCGGGGCGCATCCACCGCGAGTCCTTCGTCTTTTGAATCTTCCTACGTACCTGAGGAGTTGTGCCGCTCATGCGCCGAGCCGTCGTCACCGGTGCCGCCACCGCAGCCGGGGTGGTGCTGCTGCTCTCCCTCAAACCGCACGAGGCGGCCGGGCCCGCGCCGGTGATCAGCTCGGGGTCGGGGTCCACCGATTCCGGCTCCGCCGGTTCCTCCCCCGCCCCCTCGGCTTCCTCGGCTCCCTCCGCCTCCCCCGCGCCCGCCTCCTCCGGCGGCGCCACCCGGAAGGTCAGCGGGGACACCGTGAACACCCGTTACGGCCCGGTCCAGGTGCAGGTCACCCTCGCCGGGAGCCGGATCACCACCGTCGACGTGGTCAAGTACCCCACCCAGGACCGCCGGGACCGCGAGATCAACAGCAGCGCCCTGCCGATGCTCAACCAGGAAGCGATCTCCGCGCAGAGCGCCCAGATCGACGTGGTCAGCGGCGCGACCTACACCAGCGACGGCTACGTCCGCTCGCTGCAGAGCGCGCTCGACCGGGCGAAGAGCTGAGGCCCGGTGCTGCGCCACGCCGAGCCCGTGATGGGCACCGTCTTCTCGATCGTCGTCCGCGACCCCGGCCCGGACACACCCGAGGTGCTGCGGCGGATCGCCCGGCGGCTGCACCGGATCGACGCGGTGTTCTCGACGTACCGGCCGCAGAGCGACATCAGCCGGCTCGGGCGCGGTGAACTCGCCCTGGACGACTGCGACCCGGAGGTCCGTCCCGTGCTCGCGGCCTGCCGTGAAGTGGCCGCTCAGACGGACGGCTACTTCACCGAACGGCCCGGCGGGCGGCTCGACCCCAGCGGCTGGGTCAAGGGGTGGGCGGTCGAGGAGGCGGCCGCGCTGCTGCGCACCTCCGGCGCCCGGCAGTACTGCGTCAGCGGCGGCGGGGACGTGCAGACCTCCGGCGGACCGTGGCGGATCGGCGTCGCCGATCCCCGGCAGCCGGGCCGGCTCGCCGCCGTACTGAGCGGCAGCGACCTCGCGGTGGCCACCTCCGGCACCGCCGAACGCGGCGCCCACATCCTCGACCCGCACACCGGCCGCCCGGCGGACGGCCTCGCCTCGCTCACCCTGATCGGCGCCCCGGGCACCGGCATCGCCCGTACCGATGCCTGGGCCACCGCGGCCTTCGCCATGGGCCCCGAGCGCGCGCTGGTGTGGGCCGCCCGGCGGCCGGGCGTCGAGGCACTCGCCGTCCTGCCGGACGGCACGAAACGCTGGACGCCCGGACTGCCCGGGCACCTCCCGCCGTCCGGCCCGGCGGACTGGCAGCTCGCGGCGCGTTGACATCGCTGTTCAGTCGACATCGCTGTTCAACGATCGCTGAGGCCCTTCACCCCCGCGCCCGCTGCGCCGCCCGCCAGGCCTCCCGCGCCACCAACGGCGCCAGGTAGGACCAGCGCCGCGAACCGTCCGGACAGACCCCGCCCTCGACCAGCTCCGACACCGCCCCGCGGGTGAACGGCACCCACACCGCCATGTCGTGCTCGAAGGTGCTGTGACAGGCCTCGCGACGCCGGTCGACCTCGACGGCGTCGAGCCGCGCCCGGACGGTGGCGACCAGCGTGTAGCAGGAGGCCGGCTCACTCCAGCCCAGCCAGCCGATCACCGCCGGCCCGACATCCTCCGGCAGCAGGCCCAACTCCTCCTCCAGCGCCCGGTGGACCAGCGCGTAGAAGTCCTCGACCGCCCCCGGCTCGTCCCGGTACTTCATCGTCTCGTTGATCCCGACCGTCCACTGCGCCGGGAAGGTGTTGACGGCCAGCGAGCGTCGGAGCAGCAGCAGCCTCCCGGCCCGGTCCCGCACGGCCACACAGGCACTCACCATGGTCGGCGGCGCCACCGCGACGAACGCCGTCAGCCCCTGCCCCAGCGCCTCCCGCAACAGCCGGCCGGCCTCCGGATCCTCCCGCCCCAGCCGGGTGGTGGCCATGCACTCCGCGTAGTCACTCTCGGCGATGCCCACCTCGCACACCCGGGCCGCACTGTGCTCACCGTGGTCGACCGTCAGCCGCGCGATGTACGCGGTGCGCCCCGCAGCGCCGGCCGCCCTCTGCCGCGCCACCTCCTCGGCCCAGCCGACACCGTCCAGCACGTGCGGGCGCTGCAGCCGCCCCTCGTACCCGGTCACCAACGTCCCCGGCGTCAACGGCCGTGTCACCGACCAGGTGATCAGCGGCACCAGCCCGTCCGCCTCCACGTCGTGCGCCCGCGCCGCCGCCGTCAGACTCGCCCGCCGCACCCACGCCAACGGAACCCGGGACCCGCCGAACTTCGCGAAGTCGTACACCAGATTGGTCACCACTCCGAGCAGCAGCGCTCCCCCGATCCCCAGCAGCCACTCCACCCGGTCCCCCGACTCTCGCGCCCGACCGCCCCATTGTGGCGGCGCTGGCACCTGAGCGGAAACCCTTTGGGGGCGTGCGTCGACCTCCGGTCAGGAGATCGGCAGCCAGCCGGTCTGGATCAGACTGCCGTAGCGCCGGTTCGGGGTGACGTACATGCCCCGGCCCGGCGTGCGTGGTTGAGGCGCGACGGTGCCCAGCAGGACGCCCTCACCGACGTCCCCGGAGAGCACCTCGCCGATCACCTCGGCCCGCACCGTGGTGCCGTCCCCCAGGTCGATCGTCTCCACCGTCACGTCCCCGGCCACGCCTCTCCCCTCCCACAGCGACCGCCGAACCGGCCGCGCCACAATACCGCGACCACCACGCCACCGTCGGTGCTGTTCGACAAGGTCGCGCAGCGGAGGCGGTTCCGGCCGCTCGGGTCGGGGCGCCGTCGGGCACCGGGGACGCCGCTCGACATGGCGGTGCGCCGTACGCCCGTCGCAGGAGTCCACGAGGTGGGCGAGGTTCCACGGCCGAGGTGACCGGTCAGCGCCGGATCCGCCGGAACACGGCCACCAGGATCAGGGCGGTGAGCCCCAACAGGATGCCGGCCTCGACGAGTTGGATCGGCACCAGGTGATCGGCAGGGTGGTACTTGAGCCAGGAGGCGGTGGCGTCGTCACACTGGTGCGTGAAGACACACGCGTCGCCGTCGACGCGGCTGCCGTCGGGCATGACGACGCCACGGTCGATCAGCCAGGCGTTGGTGGGCTGCGCGGCGCCCAGTCCGGTCGCCTTGTCCCTCAGCCCGGTCACCTCGTCCACCACGGGGTAGAAGGAGGGCCGGCCCTGGCGGATCAGGCTGTGGACGCCCGCGACCAGCGCGGCGGTGAGGAACATCGCGGGCAGTGTGCGGCGCACCAACTGGCCGATGAGCACGCCCAGGGCCAGCGCGAACAGCGACCAGGCGACCGGCGCGATCCCGAGGGCCGGGTAGGTGAAGAACTGGAACGGCGGGTCGAAGGCGATCGGCCCGTGCACGATGTCCACCCACCACACCCAGCTCATCAGCGCGGCCAGCACACCGGAGAGGGCCAGCACGGCGGCACCGGGCACCGCCAGGCGGGCGGCCAGCCAGCGCACCGGGCTGACGGACTGCGCGCGGATCAGCCGAATGGTGCCGCGCTCGTACTCCTGGGCCAGCAGCGGCGCGCCGATGAAGACGCCGATCAGCAGCGGGACGGCGGTGACGGCGGGCTGGAGGATATGGACGTACCAGTAGGTCGGCCGGTTGATCGGCGCGAGGAGGGCCCAGCACTGGGCGCTGGACCAGGTCTCGGGGCTGTAGCAGCCGGTCCGCCGCAGCACGCCGACGGTGTGGCTGCTGCTGATGTGGATCCAGAGCAGGTCGGCCGCCGCCAGGACCAGCAGCACGACCAAGGTCCAGAGCAGGAAACGGTTCTGACGGATCGACAGCCAGAGCAGGCCGCGCAGCGGAGGGGCGGCCGGGCGGCTCGCGGCGGCGGGGGCGGCGGATCGGTCGCGGGTCAGGGCGTCCGTGCTCATGCGGCGACCCCCTCGTTGCGACGCTCGGCGGCGCGGGTGGCGGCCGGGCCCGGGTCGGCCGGTGCGCGGAGGTAGCCGAGCAACAGGTCCTCCAGGCTGGGGCGTTCGCTCTCCCACGGGCCGTCCAGCGGTTCCCCGGTGCGCACCAGCGCGGTGGCCCGGCGCCCGCCGACCCGGTGCTCGACCACCAGCTCGGCCGGGAGGCCGGCCGCCTCGGCCGGGCCGGTGAGCAGCTGGTGCCCGTCCAGGATGTCGTCCAGGTCGCCGGCCAGCCGGACCCGCCCGCGCTCGACGAACAGCAGGTAGTCGATGACGCCGTCCAGTTCGGGGAGGATGTGCGAGGACACCACGATGGTCGCGCCGCGCTCGGCGGCGACCGACATCAGGATGCCCATCAGCTGGTGCCGGGCGAGCGGGTCGAGGTCGGCCATCGGCTCGTCGAGCAGCAGCAGGTCGGGCAGCTTGCCGATTGCGAGCGCCAGGGAGACCCGGGTGCGCTGGCCGCCGGAGAGCGAGCGGATCCGCGCGCCCGGCTTCAACTCACCATGGTCGACGATGCGTTGGGCCGCCGCCTCGTCCCAGACCGGGTTGAGCTCACGGCCCATCCGCAGGGTGTCGGCGACGGTCAGGCCCGGATAGAGTGGCTTGTCCTGCGCCACGTAGGCGACCCGGGCACGCAGCCCGGGCGTCGCGGCGGGCTCCCCGAGCACCAGCAACTCGCCCTCGGTGGAGTCGAGTTGGCCAGAAGCGAGGGAGAGCAGGGTGCTCTTGCCCGCGCCGTTGGAACCCACCACTCCGCAGATCCGGCCCGCCGGGACGGTGAAGTCGCAGTCGCGCAGGGCCCAGCCGCCCCGGTACCGCCTGCCGAGGCCGACCGCCTCCAGCGCCGGCGTCATGGTCGTCGGGTCGTCGTCCACCCGGTCCCCCTAGAGTTTCTCAGTTCGGTGTTGCCGGGGAGACCCCGGTGTCAAAGCGCTGCTCCAGTACGGAAGCCATCAGCGCGGCGATGTCCTCGCGCTCCAGGCCGACCTCCCGGGCCCGGTCCACCCACCCGACCAGGTCCGCCCGCAGCGGCCCGTCGGCCGCCGCCTCCGGCCGGGCGAGCGAGCGCCGGACGAAGGTGCCGAGCCCCGGGCGGGGCTCGACCAGCCCCTCGCGTTCGAGTTCGCGGTAGGCCTTCAGCACGGTGTTGGGATTGATCGCGGTCAGCTCGACCACCTCACGGGCGGTCGGCAGCTTGTCCCCGGGCTGGAGCAGTCCGAGCCGCAGGGCCTGCTTGGTCTGCTGCACGATCTGCTGGTAGGTGGAGACGCCGCTGCGCCGCTCGATGCGGTACTCGATCACACCCGTTGCGGCCTTTCACTAGTTCAATAGTGGAATGGTGGCCCACCGCGGCGCACGGGTCAAGCTGAACCCGGGGGGTGGTCAGGGACGTTTCAGCAGCAACAGGCCGTCCTGGTCGACCAGCCGCCGGTAGCCCAGGCCCCGGTACGCCGCCAGCATCCGGGCGGTGTCGGCGGTGGCGCACGGGGACTGCACGCTCGGGTCCCGCAGGTCGACCACCACCCACTCCGGGGCCGGCGCGGTCGGCACCTGGCACACCAGGGTGACCTCCGCCCGGCCGGTGAGCTGCGCCGCCAGCCGGTTGGAGGCGGCGACGGTGGCGTCGTCGGGTATCAGGCGCAGCACCGCCCGGGTCTCGGTGAGCCGGGGCGAGGTGCTCCAGGCCTCGGGCATCACCGCCTCGTGCAGCGGGTAGAGCGGCAGCGTCACGGCCGTCACCAGCACCGTGACACCGAGCCCGCGCCGGACGCGGCGGGCGTCGCGGTGGCGCAGCGCATCGACCAGGGCGGCGAACACGATCGGCATCAGCACCGCGCTGTAGTGGTAACTCACGCCCCAGTGGTGCGGGTTGGTCGACAGCAGCCGCCAGATCAGGGTGGGCACGCAGAGCAGGACCAGCGGCGAGCGCAGGCAGAGGAAGCCGCCGGTGGCGGCGAGCAGGAACAGCAGCAGCCATTTGAGCGGCGGCCACCCGAGCCGCAGCGGCACCGTCCAGAGCGAGGGTTTCGCGCCGCCGTCCAGCTGCTGCCAGTAGTCGAAGCTCCCGCTCGGGTTGAACGACGGCAGCACGACCAGCAGGGTGAGCGCGGCCGCGGCGACACCGACGACGGCGAGGGCGAGCCCGGACAGCGCACCGCCCCGGCGCCGCCGGGCCTGCCAGGCGATCAGCAGGCCGACGGCGGCCACCGTCAGCCCCAGGTCCTCCTTGACCAGCAGCAGCGGCAGCGACCAGAGCGCGGCGGCCAGCGGTCGGCGCCGTCCCAGCGTGGTGGCGGCGAAGGCTAGCAGTGGGACGGCGAACGCGATCTCGTGGAAGTCGTCGGTCGCCGCCCGGACGATCCCCCAGGAGGCCCCGGTGGCGCAGCCGATCACCAGCGCCACCCGCGGCCCGGCCACCTCGTGCGCCCAGCGGGTGAGCGGGACGACGGCCAGCGCCATCAGCAGCGCCTGGGCGACCAGAAGGGTGAGCGCACTCGGGAAGACCCGGTAGACCGGGGCGAGCACGGCGATCAGCGGGTGGAAGTGGTCCCCGAGCAGGTGGTAGCCGGGCCCCTTGAGCGGCACGATCGGAGCGTGCCCGTGCGCGTACGCCCGCACCGCCTGCTCGAAGATGCCCAGGTCATAGGCCTTGGTGAGGCCGCGTCGGTGCCGGTTGACGGCGACGCAGGCGTACAGCGCGGCGAACCCCGCCGCCAGGCCCCAGGCCGGCACGGCGGGTCGGCGCCGAAGGGGCACCGCGCGCGGCAGCGGTCGGGGCGGGCTGGACGGACGGGGTGAGGAGAGGGCCAGAGACATCGGCAAAGTACCCTTTCACTATTCGATTAGTGGAAGGGTGGTGGAACTCCGAGCCGCCGTCAAACCCGGTCCGGCTACGCCGACCGGGCCTTCACCACGCCCCCTGATCCGGTAACTCGCCTGAAATACGGCGTGGTTGCCCGCGTCGAGTGACGCACGCGGGCAACCACGCCGCAGGTCAGGTCAGGGACACTACGGCAGGGTCACCCCGACCGTCGCGGCCCAGATGTCGTCGTTCGAGGCCGTGGGCGCGACGGCGCTGCCCCAGGCCAGCACCAGCCGGGTGGGCGTCATCGCGGAGAACCCGAAGGTGTCACCGGGCCACACCGTGGCGGTCCCGAAGTTCTGCGAGACCTGGACCGGGGCGGACAGCCACCCCTTCGTCGTCGAGAAGGTCCGCAGGTACTGGGCGTAGCCGCGCGGGTCGCTGCTCGACAGCCAGCCGACGTACGCGATCCCGGGCGGTCCGGCGACGACCTGCATGACGTGCGGGGCGTTCAGGGTGTCCGCGGGCGCCTGTACCGGGGTGGACCAGGTCGCGCCGTGGTCCTGCGAGTACGACAGCCATCCGGTGTCGGTGGTGGTGCCCTGGGTGTCCCAGGTCGCGTACAGCGTCCCGTCCGGGCCGAGCGCCTCCGCGCCGTCGATCCACCACTCGCCGTTGTTCATCGTCCCGGCGTCGGCGCCGATCCGCACCGGCTGCGACCAGGTCGCGCCGCCGTCGGTGGAGCGGGTCGCGTACGTGTAGGCGACGGTCAGGTTGTCGGTGGGGACGTTGGTCACGACGTAGCCCTGGTAGAGCACGTCGATCGAACCGTCCGGCTCGACCACGACGGGCGCGCTGTCGGCGCCGCTGTTCGGGTAGCCGGGGCTGATGTGCGACATCGGGCCCCAGGTCCGGCCGCCGTCGGTGGACTTCTGCATCACCGCGTTGACGTCACCGGTGGCGAAGGCGCAACTGCCGCTCGGGGCGCAGATGAACGTCACCGCTGCCGCGCTCGGCCCGTAGTCCCAGGTCAGGTACAGCGCCCCGTCGGGGCCTGCGGTGATGAAGTCCCGGTCGCCCCAGTTGCCGGCGTCCGGCGGGACCACCTCACTGACGGTCTTGAAGCTGGCGCCGTGGTCGGTGCTGACATCGACGACGGGGTAGGTCTGGCCGGAGCGGGAGACCATGAACGCCACGTAGACCGCGCCGTCCGGCGCGACGGTGATCGCCGGGTCCCAGCTGCGGCTGCCCTTCTGTCCGACGCTGCCCGGCAGCGTGACCGCCGTGCCGAAGGTCGTTCCGCCGTCCAGCGAGCCCGCGAATCCGATGCCCTTGCAGCCGATCCAGGTGTCGTAGACGGCGTTCACGGCCGGGTCGACGGCCTGGATGGTCTCGGCGTTCTGCCCCGTGCACGAGGCCGAGATGTTCGCCGGGGTGCTGATCGCGTAGGACGCGGTCAGCCCGACGGCGTGGTCGTGGTGTTCCGTCGGCTGGACGGGCTGGGCGGAGCCGCGGGTGTCGACCGGCGCCGCCTGCGCCGGTCCCACCCCGAGGGCGAGGGCGGTGACCCCGGCGCAGAGGCCGGCTATCAGGGATCTGAGCGTGGCGCGACGTGGACGTGCGTACACGGCTGATCTCCTCCGGATGGAAGCGGGTTGAGGGTGGTGGGGCCGTCAGCACCGCCGTTGCCTCCGGCCCCCGGACGGGATTCCCACAACTGCCGCTTCCGAAGCCCCCGCCCCGAGCCCCGCCGTCCGGCTCATCGTCCGGACGGCGGGGCTCCGACCGACGTCTCAGGCGGTCGGCGCGGGGCGATCTGACTGGTGATGGTCGGGTCGGTGATGGCGTTGTCGCGGGCCAGCAGCAGCGCCTTGCTGAGGATGACCGCCATCATGTGGTCGCCCTCGAAGGGCAGTTGCGGCTGCCCGTCGGCCGGACCGTCGGAGCCGGGCACGATGCACAGATAGGTGTCGTTCGGCGACATCAGGATGTTGCCCGAGCCCAGGTGGATCCGGTACGTCCGCAGTTCGCCGCGGACCTCCAGGAAGCGGCCGTCCACCGTGCAGCGATCCCCCACCGCGAGCCGGGGCAGCAGCCGGGCCAGCAACTCGCCGCGCTCACGCGCGCTCTGCGACAGCTCGCCGAAACTGTGCGACTGCCAGTAGTCGCGGTACCGGCCCTCCGGTCCGCCGTCCGACCAGGTCGGGTCGTTGCCGACGCTGGTCACGCCCACGAACAGGTCGACGTCGCGCAGCACCTCGCTCAGCACCAGCGGCGGCACCTCGGCGAGCGGTACAGGGTCGGCCTCTTGAACTCCGGCCCGCATGACCGGACCGTAGTGGCCGGAGCCCGCCTGGGTGAGGTTCTCCGGCGCGTCGATCGGGTAGAAGCGCACCTGGTCGGTGCCCAAGTGGGCGAAGTTCGCCCCCCAGTCCGCGTCCATGCCGTGCACCCGGAACTCGGCGCGCAGCCCCCACTCCGGCAGCAGCCGCTTCGGGACGGCGAAGGAGTCGTCCACCGCGAGCTGCAGCTGACTGTGCCAGCCCCGGGCCGAGGCCAGGGCGTGGAACCGGTGCTGGCGCAGGACGTGCGCGGCGAAACGGTTGGAGTACACCCGGGTGTGCTCCTCGGCGGCGGTGAGCAGGTACACCTCCCGGTGCGCCTGCTTGAACGGCTGGACGACGCCGTGGCTCTCCAGCACGGCGCGCCAGGCGAGCACGTTCTCGGGCGGGCAGGCGACCGGGTGCCACAGCTCGACCGAGGCGTCCGCGACGGGCGCGAGTTCGTCGCCGGTCACGGTGCGCAGCGCGCCGTCCAGCCAGGCGCAGGCCGTGCCGTCCACGGTCCAGATCAGCCGACGGGCCAGCGTGCCGACCAGCGGGTGGTCCAGCAGGCGCTGCCGCCACGGGCCGTACCGCCAGCTGCGCCGCGCCAGGAACTGGCGGTCCAGCCGCTCGGACTGGGCGGTCAGCATCTTCTCCAGGTCCTTGACCGAGGCCTTGAACTCCTTGAGCTGCTCGGCGTGTTCGCGGCGCACGACGGCGGGCGGGGTCTTCACCGCCCGGCCGGCCTCGTTGTACCAGGCCTGGCGGACCCGGGAGCCCTCCACCACCAGCTCCACCCGGGCCTCGCCGAACCGCTCGACGCGCCCACCGATCTCGGTCAACCCGTAGGAGGGGACGGCGAGTTCCTCGATCTCGGCCCGGCTGAGACCGAGTGCGGCGGCCCGGTCCCGGAGCGCCTTGTCCAGCTCCTTGACGGTGCCCTTGTACGTCACCCGGGTGGTGAGGACGGCCAGTTGGGCGAGACCGTCCTCGCCGTCCAGACGCGCGAGGCAGTGCACGGCGGCGTTGGCGATCTTGGGGGCCTGGGGGCCGATGCCCGGCACCTTGCGCAGCGCGCACTCGACCAGCCGGCCCAGCACCCGGGCGCTGTCGGGGTGGGCCGGGGTCAGCGGCAGCAGCAGGGCGATTCCGCGCAGCGCGTCCAGGTTGTGCGGGTCGAGCTGATCGGCTCCCTCGCCGTTCGGGTCCGCGACCAGGTCGAAGGTGCGCGGGCGGCCGACCAGCGAGAGCCACTCGGTGATCCGCTCGCGCGCCCGCTCGGGGCCGACCGCGTCGATCAGCGCCCGCCCGGTCCGTTCCCAACGGACGTTCGGCTTGGGGGACTTGATCTGGAGGGCGTGCTTGATCAGGGCCGCCCACGGCCCGGCGCCCTCCCCCGCCGGATCGAGCTCGTCGAGGTCGGCCACGACCCGGTCGGCCCAGGCCTCGCCGGGGCTGAGCAGCGGCTCGGTCAGCGCGGCCGCGAGGTCGGTGACCACGCTGTGGTGGGGGCGGATCGACAGGGCCGTCCGGCGGACGGCGGCGACCACCGCGCCGTCGACCGGTCGGCCCGCGGCGAGCTCGTCACTGATCAGTCGCTCGGCCTCGTGCAGTTCGGCGAGGTGCCACTGGCGGCCCAGCAGGTGCAGCCGGTCCTCGCGGAGCTCGCGGGCCGGCCCCTGCGGAAAGCCCCGGGAGACCATCGAGGCCAGCCGGATCAGCGCGCTGCGCTGCTGTGTCGCCTTGTCGGTCGGCACGGGCCGCCAGAGCATCAGCATCCAGTGCACCAGGCTCGCCACCAGCGCGCCCCGGGTGTCGCGGTGCAGCTCCAGCACCCGCTCGCGGACGGGCACCACGCGCTCGGCGGACCAGTCGCCCCCGACGACGGTGTCGACCTCCATCAGCGCGCTGCCGATCGCGTCCACGTCCCCGGTGTCGAGCGCGTCGAGCAACCGCCCGACGGCGGGGTCGAGCAGTTCGGTCGTTGTCATTCAGCCACCTACCAGCGGAACGAGTTCCAGGAAGCACACCTCGGTGTCGGTGCGCAGGTCCAACTCGGCGTCCAGCTCCTCGACCTGGCGGTCGCCGACGAGCACCAGGAACCCGTTGCGGCCGAACGCCTCGACCGCGCTCAGGAACTGCCGCTCGGGGTCGATCGCGTGGTCCGGCTCCCGCAGCCGGTACCCGTTCAGGGTCCGTTCGGCCTCGGTCGGCTGCACCAGGCCGTGGAACACCTCGGGGCGGCGGGCGTTGTGCTCGGCCGCCTCCTGGAGCACCCGGCGGCGGATCAGCTCGCGCAGCGTCAACCGCTCCTCGTCGACGGGCAGCCGCCAAGCGTCCCGTCGCAGCCCCGATGTCGTCTCGTCGACGAAGGTCACTGTCGCCATGGCGCAGACCCTAACCAGCGGCACCGACAGCCGGCCCGGCGGGACGGGTCCGGCGGCCGGCCGGCCCGTGCGGGGCTGTTCCCCACCCCGGCGAAACGCCGTAGCGTGGCCGCATGAACACGCACGCGTCCTCCCGGTACGACGCCGTGATCGTCGGCGGCGGGCACAACGGCCTGGTCGCCGCCGCCTACCTGGCCCGCGCCGGGCAGCGGGTGCTGGTCCTCGAACGGCTGCCCCGGGTCGGCGGAGCAGCGGTCTCCACCCGGGCCTTCCCCGGGGTGGACGCCCGGCTGTCGCGCTACTCCTACCTGGTCAGCCTGCTGCCGCGGCAGGTGGTGTGGGACCTCGGGCTGCGTCTGGAGCTGCGGCGGCGCCGGATCGCCTCGTACACCCCCACCGCCCGCGACGGGAAGCCCACCGGCCTGCTGGTGGACGCCACCGACCCCGGCCGCACCCGGGAGTCGTTCCGGGCATTGACCGGCACCGACCGTGAGTGGCAGGCCTGGCAGCGCTTCTACGGGATGACCGCGCAGGTCGCCGAGCGGGTGTTCCCGACGCTCACCGAACCGCTGCCCACCCGCGCCGAGCTGCGCCGCCGGGTCGGGGACGAGGCCGCCTGGACGGACCTGTTCGAGCGGCCGCTCGGCGAGACGGTCGAGCGCGGCTTCGCCGACGACCTGGTGCGCGGCGTGGTCCTGACGGACGCGCTGATCGGCACCTTCACCCACGCTCACGACCCCTCGCTGCGGCAGAACCGCTGCTTCCTCTACCACGTGATCGGCAACGGGACGGGCGACTGGGACGTCCCGGTCGGCGGGATGGGGGCGGTGACGAACGCGCTGGCCGCGGCGGCGATGGCGGCCGGCGCGGAGATCCGGACCGGCTGCGAGGTCACCGCCGTCGCCACCGACGGCCGCGGCGACGCCGAGGTGTCGTACCGGCACCGCGACGGCGAGGCGACGGCGGCGGCACGCCGGGTCCTGGTGAACGCCGCGCCTGCCGCCCTGGCCCGGCTGCTGGGCGAGGACCCGGGGCCCGCGCCGGAGGGCGCCCAGCTGAAGGTCAACATGGTGCTGCGCCGCCTGCCGCGTCTGCGGGACACCGCCGCCGACCCCCGCGAGGCCTTCGCGGGCACCTTCCACATCGCCGAGGGCTACGGCCAGTTGGAGACCGCGTACACCGAGGCACTGGCCGGCCGGATGCCCTCGGCGCCGCCGTCCGAGATCTACTGCCACACCCTGACCGACCCGTCGATCCTGGGCCCGGAGGCCGTCCGGCAGGGGCTCCAGACGCTGACCCTGTTCGGCCTGCACATGCCCGCCCGGCTGTTCGGCGACCCGGCGGCCAAGGAACGCGCCCTGGCCGCCAGCCTGGCGCAGCTGGACGCGGTGCTGGCCGAGCCGATCGCCGACTGCCTGGCCACGGACTCCGACGGCCGGCCCTGCGTCGAGGCCAGGACACCGCCGGAGCTGGAGCGGGAGATCGGCCTGCCGGGCGGCCACATCTTCCACCGCGACCTGTCCTTCCCGTTCGCCGCCGAGTCCGGCCCGTTCCGCACCGAGGACACCGGCAGCACCGCCGCCCGCTGGGGCGTGGCCACGGCCCACCCGAACGTCCTGCTGTGCGGCGCGGGAGCCGTCCGGGGCGGCGGGGTCAGCGGCATCCCGGGGCACAACGCGGCGCGGGCCGTCCTGGAGGACCCGGCCGGCTGACAGGACCCGGTGGACGGTCACCCACGGCAACCGCCCGGTGGCCGTCCGGCCCGTGCAGGGGCCCGGCCACCGTAAACCTGGCAGGTCACTCCCAGTAGCGATTTACTGAGAGTGAGCAGGGCAGGAGGGAGGCCCTCCGATGGAATGTCCACACCCACCCGGGTTCCACACCGAGCTCCGTGAACGCTACATCGCCGCGGCGGCGGAGGTGACCCGCCTGCTGCGGGCCGTCCCCGAGGACCGCTGGACGGCACCCACACCCTGCCGCGACTGGGACGTCCGCACCCTGGTGAACCACGTGGCCGCGCAACACCTCTGGGTCTGCCAGGCGGTGGCCGGCTACACCTTCGAGGCGATCGGCCACCGCTTCGCGGGCGACGTCCTGGGGCGCAACCCCGTGGGCGTGTGGGCGATGGCCGCCGACACCGCGGTGCGCGCCCTCCACCAGCCCGGCGCCCCCGACCGCCTGGTGCACCTGCCGTACGGGCTGCGCGACGTCGGCGGGTACGCCCGCGAGCTGACCGCCGAGACCGTCGTCCACGGCTGGGACCTCGCCCGGGCGCTCGGCGAGAGCGGCCGGATGCCGCCGGGCGCCGCCCGGTACGCGCTCGCCGAGTTCGAGGGCTACCGCAACCTGGCGGGCACCGGCCTGTTCGACCCCCCGCTCACGACCGTCCCCGGTGCCGACGCCCAGGACCGGCTGCTGGCCCTCACCGGCCGCGACCCGCACTGGTCCGCCGAACGCATCTGAGGCCGAACTCGTGTGAGGTCGGACGCATGTGACGCCGAGCGGCCGACCGTCCCCGCGCCGGGCACAGCCCGGGCGCAGGGACGGGGGCGGAACCGCCGGGCCGTCAGGCGCGGGCCAGCTGCCAGCCGCCGAGGCCGTCGCAGGCGCCGGCGTTGTAGCTGGTGGAGCGGAAGCCGGGCGGGACCGGCGAGCCCGGGCAGGCCCACAGGCCCGCGCGAGCGGTGTTGTGACGCCAGGAACCGGCGCCGTCGCAGCCCCACGTGGTGTGGCCGGTGATCACGTAACCGGCGACCACCGGGGAGCCCGAGCAGGTCCAGATCCCGTCGTGCGGGAGGCTGTGCTGCCAGCTGCCGATGCCGCCGCAACCGGCCCGGAAGTGGTTGCTGATGACGTACCCGGGCACGACCGGCGAACCGGAACAGGTCCATATGCCGTCATGGACGAGGCTGTGACGCCACGAGCCGATGCCCCCGCAGCCGGAGGTCATGTGGTCGGTGATCACGTAACCGGCGACCACCGGGGAGCCCGAGCAGGTCCAGATCCCGTCCTTCGCCGGCTGCTGGTACCAGGAGCCCCAGCCGCCGCAGCCCTTGGTGTCGTGGTCCGTGATGACCCACCCGGCCGCGACCGGCTGCCCGGAGCACGCCCACTTGCCCGAGAAGCCCCACGCGGGCTTGGCCTCCGCCACGGACATGCCGGAGACCGTACCGCCCAGGACGACGGCCGCGACCAGCGCGAACGCCGCCGCGGCGGCCCCGATCCCCCGGCCGGTGACCACGGCCGTCGCGCGCTTGGCACGCTTCCACAGTTGACGCACCATCATGTTCTGTTCCACTCCAGTCGAGTCGGCGACCAGCAAGACTCCCGCCGCCGGGGTGTCCGGCGACGGGAGCGGGAGTCACCCTACGCGGAGATCAGGTGAGAATTTGATGGAAATCCCATGAAAGCCGGGACAGGGGGCCACCTTGTCCGAAACTCGCCGTGACGGCCTGTCAGTCCGCAGTCGGCAGCCGGCTCCCGATCAGATCGGCGAGGCGCGCCACCCCCTCGCGGATCTGCTCCGGTGTCACGACGCTGACGGACAGCCGCAGTTGGCGAGCCGCCTCGGGGGCGTCGTGGAAGTGCCGCATCGGGGTCCACAGCACACCGTGGTCGCGGGCCGAGACGGTGAGCAGGTCGTCGTCGGCGTCGAAGGGCAGGGTGACGACGAGGAAGAAGCCGCCGCCCGGGGTGTTCCAGTGCACCGGGCCGCCGGCCGGGAAGTGCGCGGCGAGGGCGTCGAGCAGGCACCGGAGGTTCTCCCGGTAGCGCGCGGTCTCCCGCTCGTTGGCGCGGACCAGGCTGCCCCCGTTCTCCAGGAGCTTGCCGGCGATCACGGCCTGGGCGATGGGCGGGGTGTTGACCGTCAGCATGCTCTTGAGCTTGGCGAGCTCGTCGGCGAACCGGCCGGTGGCACCGGACGGGAGCACCACCTCCTGGTCGGCGACCACGAAGCCGACCCGGGCCCCGGGCAGGCCGGTCTTGGCGTACGAGCCCAGGTAGACGACGCGGCGCCGGGTGTCCAGCGCCTTGAGGGTGGGGAGGCGTTCGCCGCCGGCGGTGAACAGGCCGTACGGGTTGTCCTCCAGGAGCAGCAGATCCTCGCGCTCGGCCAGGTCGAGCAGGGCGTGCCGGGTGGCCAGGTCGAGGCTGAGGCCGGACGGGTTGGAGTGGTCGGGCAGCAGGTAGCAGGCGCGCGGGCGCAGTCCCTCGGAGCGGGTCCGACGGAGCACCTCGGCGAGGTCGTCGAGGTCCACCCCGGTGGGGCCGCTGCGCACGGTGCGCACCGGCATGTCGACGAGCCGGGCGGCGCCGGTGAGGCCGACGTAGGTCGGGGCGACGGCGAGGACGGCGTCGCGCTCGTCGGAGCGCAGCGCGCGCAGGACCAGGAACATGGCCTCCTGGCAGCCGACCGTCACCACGACGGACTCCGGGTCGGCGTCGATGCCCTCGTCGGCGGCGAGGTTGCGGGCGACGAGCTCGTGGACGATGCCCTTGGTGCGGCCGTACTGGAAGAAGACGCGGCCGGCCTGTTCGGCGCTCAGCCCCCGCTCCTCGGTGAGGTAGCGCTCGAAGCGGTGCAGGTAGCGGTGGACGGCCTCGATCTCGAAGAACTCCTCGCTGGGGCGGCCGGCGGCCAGCGGGATCGCGTCGGGGTAGCGGCCGGCGATCTCGTTGAGGAAGTTCATCGACTCCAGGGCCGGGTCGGCCAGCGAGGAGTGCAGGGCGGAGAGTTCCAGCCGGGTGGTGGAGGTGGTCAACGGGGCCTCCTAGCAGGCGGGGTGGAGGGTGTGGCCGGGCCGGGTGACGGTGCGCAGGCTGCGCGCCTCGGCGGGTGAGGTGCAGCCGGCCAGGCCGAGGGCGTCGTCGAACTCGGCGGTCAGCAGGTCCAGGACACGGGCCACGCCGGCCTCGGCCGCGGCGGCGAGGCCCCACAGGACCGGGCGGCCGACCAGGGCGGCGTCGGCGCCGAGGGCGAGGCAGCGCAGGACGTCGACGCCGCTGCGGATGCCGCCGTCGACGAACACCTGGCAGCCGCTGCCGCCGACCGCGGCCCGGACCTCGCCGAGCAGGTGGACGGCGGGGACGGCGCCGTCGAGCTGGCGGCCGCCGTGGTTGGAGACGACCACGGCGTCGGCGCCGCAGCGGGCGGCGAGGGCGGCGTCCTCGGGGTCGAGGACGCCCTTGAGGACCAGCGGCAGCCGGGTGAGGCCGCGCAGTTCCTCGACGTCGGCCCAGGTGAGGGTGGGCGCGAAGGAGAGCGCGGTGTGGACGGCGACGGCGGAGCCGGGGGCGCCCCGGTGGGCGGCGGAGTCCGCGGCCTCGGTGAGGTTGGCGGCGGTGACCTCGGGCGGGAGGGTGAAGCCGTTGCGGATGTCGCGCAGCCGGCGGCCCATCCAGGGCACGTCGACGGTGAGCACCAGGGCGGTGCATCCGGCGGCCTCGGCGCGGCGGACCAGGTCGAGGCGCTGTCCGCGGTCGCGCAGCCAGTACAGCTGGAACCAGGTGGTGGCCCCGGTCGCGGTGATCTCCTCGATCGGGTAGCTGCTCAGGGTGGCGGCGGTGAACGGCACGCCTGCCTCGGCGGCGGCCCGCGCGGCGGCCAACTCACCCTCCGGGTGGGCGAGTCGGTGGTAGGCCACGGGTGCGACGGCGAGCGGCGCGGCGGCCCGGGTGCCGAGCAGTTCGGTGGCGGTGGTGCGGTCCGAGACGTCCCGCAGGACGCGCGGCACCAGGAACACCTCGTCGAGTGCGGTGCGGTTGGCGGCCAGGCTGGTCTCGGCGCCGCTGCCGCCGGCGATGAAGTCCCGGACGTCGGCGGACAGCAGGCCGACGGCGGCAGCCTCGACCTCGGCGAGGGTGAGCGGCTCCGGCACGGTCGTCACCGCTTCCCGCCGTCCTGCTTCAGGCGCTCGACCTCGACCGCCTCGTAGAGGGCCTTGATGTTGGAGCTGCCGAAGGTCTCGGCACCGATGCGCTCGATGACCTCGAAGAAGAGGGTGCGGCGCCGGTGGCTGGAGCGGGTGAAGATCTGGAACAGCTGGCCGCCGTGGTCCTCGTCGATCAGCAGGCTCGACTCCCGCAGTTCGTCGACGGTGTGGGTGCGCGGGGTGACCCGGGCGGCGAGCGCGTCGTAGTAGGCGCCGGGGGTGGTGAGGAACTGCACGCCGCGTTCGGCGAGGGTGCGGACCGAGTGGACGGCGTCGGCGGAGGAGAAGGCGAGGTGCTGGACGCCGGCGCCGCCGTGCTTCTTCAGGAACATGTCGATCTGGCCGGGGTCGGCTGAGGTGTCCGGCTCTATGACCGTCAGGGTGACGGTGCGGTCGGCGCTCTGGACGACCTGGGAGTTCATCGCCTGGGCGCCGACCTCGATCCGCTCGGCGAAGGTCCGCTCGAAGCCGAGGACGCTCCGGTAGTAGTCGACGGTGGCGTCCAGCTCGCCGCCGGGGACGCAGACGGCGAAGTGGTCGACCTCCACCAGGCCGGGGGCGGCGGCCGGTTCGGCCACGGACGGGGCGGGGACGAAGCCGGGCGGGAGCAGCCCCGGGTCGGCGGGGTCGCGCTGGACGAAGGTGTGCACGACGTCGCCGAAGCCGCCGACGGTCGCCACGACCGACTTGAACTCGCCCTCGACGGCGCGCGGTTCGGCGATCGGGCGGCCGCCGCGGCGCACCGCCTCGGCGAAGGCCGCAGCGGCGTCGGCGGTGCGCAGCGCAATGCCGGCGATGCCGTCGCCGTGGGCGAGCACATAGGCGGCGGCGGGGTGGTCGTCCTGCGCGGCCTCGGTCAGCGCGAGGCTGATCCGTCCCTGGGCGAGTGCCAGGCCGCACACCCCGTCGACGGCCGGACCGGCGGTGCCGACGACGGTGAAGCCGAAGCGCTCGCACAGGTCGGCCGCGGCGGCGTCGACGTCGGTGACGTGGAACTCCACGTGGTCGAGGCCGAGATCCGCGGGAAAGGCGGCGGTGGGCAAAGAGCTCATGCTGATGTCCTCTGCTCGCTCTGAGGGGCCGTTGGTGTGCCGGATCCGGACAGTAGTGGGGGCGCCTGAACGGTCGGCTCCGCTCCGGATGAACCGTTCCGCAGTCAACTCTCGTACCTAAGGGTGGACTTGGTAGGCGGCGCGCATACCAGAAACCCGGTCGGCGCGCTGACGGTTCGGCCAACGTTCGGATGATCTTCACCTGGGTGACGTCCGGAGCCACCGACGGCCGCCTGACCTGCGACTACATTGATCGACGCCACGGGACGTGACCGGCCGTCACCCGGATCCGGTGCGCTCATGAGCGCCCGTCACCGTGCCCCCGTCGCCTCCCGCGCCTCCGCGCCGGGCTGTTCGCCCGCCGCCGCGCACCCCGTACGATCCACGCCGACCAACCGGAGCCCTCAACGATGTCGGACGTCTCCCGCCCCACTTGGCCGCTGCTCGCCGGGCAGGCCGGCCTGTGGTTCGCCCAGCAGCTCGACCCCGCCTCCCCCGCCTACCAGGTCTCCGAGTGCACGGAGATCCACGGCGCGATCGACCCGGTGGTCTTCGAGCGGGCGGTGCGCCGGGTCGTCCGGGAGTGCGAGGCGTTCCGCCTGCGGTTCACCGCGGCCGACGGCAGCACGCTCCAGCGGGTGGTCGAGGACGAGGACTGGCCGCTGCCGCTCGTGGACGTGAGCGGGGAGCCCGACCCGTGGGCGGCCGCACTCGACCGGATGCGCGCCGACCTGGCCCGTCCGCTCGACCCCTCGCGCGGCCGGGGCTTCGCCCAACTGCTGTTCCGGGCCGCCGAGGACCGCTGGTTCTGGTACCAGCGGGTCCACCACGCCCTGGTGGACGGCTTCACCGGCCCGCTGGTCGCGGCCCGCGTCGCCGAGGTCTACTCGGCGCTGGTCGAGGGCCGGGACCCGTCCGCCGAGGGCGCCCTGCCGGCCTTCCGTCACCTGGTCGAGCAGGAGGCGGACTACCGCGCCTCGGAGGCGTACCCGGCCGACCGCCGGTACTGGCTGGAGCAACTCGCCGACCGCCCCGAACCCGCCACCCTGGCGGGCCGGACCGCCCCCGCCTCGCACCGTCACCTGCGGCACGAGATCGAGCTGGCCCCCGCCCACGCCGACGCGCTGCGCGCCGGCGCCCGGCGGCTCGGGGTCAGCCGCTCGGTGGTCCTGCTCGCGGCGGCGGCGCTGTACACCGGCCGTCTCACCGGCGCGCGGGAGGTCGTCCTCGGGCTGCCGGTGACCGCCCGGGTGGGGCGGACGGCGCGCGCCGTGCCGGGCATGCTCACCAACGTGCTGCCGCTGCGCCTGTCCGCGGACCCCGGCCGGACGGTCGGCGAACTGCTGCGGCACACCAGCGCGACGGCCCGCGAGGCGCTGCGGCACCAGCGGTACCGGTACGAGGAGATCCGCCGGGAGCTCGGACTCGTCGGCGGCACCGGGCAGTTGGCGGGCGCGACGGTCAACATCATGTCCTTCGACTACGACCTCTCCTTCGCCGGCCACCGCGCGACCTTCCACAACCTCGGCAACGGCCCGGTGGAGGACCTCGCGTTCGTGGTCTACGACCGGCAGGCCGGCCAGGGCATGCGGCTGGTCGTCGACGCCAACCCCGCGCTGTACGACGAGCGGGAGCTGGCCGGGCACGCCGAGCGGCTCCTGCGACTGCTCGACGTCCTCGCGGCGAGCGACCGCGACCTGCCGGTCGGCCGGATCGCCCTGCTGGAGCCCGCCGAGGGTGAGCGGCTCATCGCGGCCGGCACCGGGGCCGCGGCGGCGACCGATCGGACCACGCTGACCGAACTGTTCCAGGCCCGCGCCGCCCGGACGCCGGAGGCCACCGCCGTCGTGTGCCGGGACCGCAGGATGCCCTTCGCCGAGCTGAACGCCCGGGCCAACCGGCTGGCCCGGGTGCTGGTCGGACGCGGCGTCGGCGCCGAGGACGTGGTCGCGCTGGCGCTGCCGCGTTCGGTCGACCTCGTCGTCGCGCTGCTCGCGGTTCTCAAGACCGGCGCGGCCTACCTGCCCGTCGACCCGACCTGGCCCGCCGAGCGGATCGGGTACATGCTCGCCGACGCCCGGCCGGTGCTGGCGCTCGCGGCCGAGGGGACGGCGGCCGTCCTGGACGGGTGCGACGTCCCGGTCCTGCTGCCGGCCTCTCAGGCCGACGCCGACCACGACGGCCCCGCGCCGAGCGACGCCGACCTGACCGACGCCGAAAGGCTGCGCCCGCTGCTGCCCGAGCACCCGGCGTACGTCGTCTACACCTCCGGCTCGACCGGCCGCCCCAAGGGCGTGGTCGGGGTGCACGCCGCCGAGGTCAACCACCTGAGCGCGATCGCGCGCCGACACCCGTACCCGCCCGGCCGCCCGCTGCTGGCCAAGAGCTCGCTGAGCTTCGTCGACGGGTCGAGCGAGCTGCTGGGCGCCCTGCTGTACGGCGAGGGCGTGGTCCTCGCCGACGGCGAGCAGGCGAAGGACCCGGTGGCGCTGGCCGGGCTGATCGCCGAGCACCGTATCGGCCGGATCATCGTGGTCCCCAGTCTGCTCGCGGCGACGCTCGACACCGCCGACCCGGCCGAGCTGGCCGCCTGCGAGCTGTGGATCACCACCGGCGAGAGCATCCCGCCGTATCTCGCGGCCCGCTTCGCCGCCGCGCTGCCCGGCGCCCGGCTGGTGAACTTCTACGGCTCGTCCGAGATCTGCGGCGACTCCGCCTCCGGCGACTGCCGCCCCGAGCGCCAGCCGATCGGCCTGCCGTTCGACAACACCACCGCGTACGTGCTCGACGCCGCGCTGCGGCCCGTCCCGGCCGGCGCCGTCGGCGAACTGTACGTCGGCGGCGCCGCCCCGGCCCGCGGCTACCTGCGCCGCCCCGGCCTGACGGCGGAACGGTTCCTCGCCGACCCGTACGGCGGGCCGGGCAGCCGGATGTACCGCACCGGTGACCTCGCCCGCTGGAACGGGCACGGCGAGATCGAACTGCTCGGCCGGGCCGACGCCCAGGTCAAGGTACGCGGCAACCGGGTCGAGCCCGGCGAGGTGGAGGGGGCGCTCACCGGGCACCCGGCCGTGCGCCGGGCCGTCGTCGTGGTGCGCGAGGACCAGCCGGGCGACCACCGCCTGGTCGGCTACGTCGTCCCCACCGCGCCGGACGCCGCCGAGCCGGAGGAGCTGCGCCGGCACCTGCGGCGCACGCTGCCCGAGTACATGGTGCCGAGCGCGCTCGTCGTGCTGGCCGCCCTGCCGCTGACGCCGAGCGGGAAGATCGACCGACTCGCGCTGCCGGCACCGGAGTTCACCGGGGCGGGCGGCGGGCGCGGCCCGCGCGACGAGCGCGAGGCGCTGCTCTGCGCCGCCTTCGCCGAGGTCCTCGGACTGCCGGCGGTCGGTGTCGAGGACGACTTCTTCGCCCTCGGCGGGCACTCACTGCTCGCCACCCGCCTGCTCGGCCGGGTCCGGGCCGCGCTCGGGGTCGAGGCCCAACTGCGCGACCTGTTCGA
Organism: Kitasatospora sp. NPDC004669; assembly: GCF_040609455.1. NCBI lineage: Bacteria > Bacillati > Actinomycetota > Actinomycetes > Kitasatosporales > Streptomycetaceae > Kitasatospora > Kitasatospora sp. NPDC004669. The sequence goes on along the minus strand of NZ_JBEXKB010000024.1, from coordinate 2,538 downwards.
GGCCCCGACCGTCGCCGCCTTCGCCGAGCGGACCGGCCGCGCCGCCGGATCCACCGTCCGGCCCGCACTGACCGCCGGTGAGCGACCGGTGGAGCTGCCACTGTCGTACGCCCAGCAGCGCCTCTGGTTCCTGGAGCGGATGGGCGCGGCCGGGGCGGCCTACCACCTGCCGCTGGCGGTCCGGCTCTCCGGCGCGCTCGACACCGAGGCCCTGGCGGCGGCCCTGAACGACGTCGTCGCGCGGCACGAGTCGCTGCGGACGGTCTTCGGCGAGGGCCCGGACGGGGAGCCGCGGCAGCGGGTGCTCGGTGCCGACCTGGCGTCGGTCCCCTACGCGGTCGTGGACGTCACCGAGGCGGACCTCGCCCCGGCGATGGCCGCCCACGCGGCGCCCGCCTTCGACCTGACGGCCGAACTCCCGCTGCGCGCGGCGCTGTTCCACCTCGCCGCGAACGAGCACGTGCTTCAGTTGACGGTCCATCACATCGCCGCGGACGGCGCGTCGATGGCACCGCTCGCCCGCGAGCTCTCGGCCGCCTACACCGCCCGGTGCGCCGGCACCGCCCCGCAGTGGGCCGAACTCCCCGTCCAGTACGCCGACTACGCGCTCTGGCAGCGCCGACTGCTCGACGACGGCCTGACCGAACGCCAACTCGGCCACTGGCGCGAGGCCCTGGCCGGGCTGCCGACCGAGCTGGAGCTGCCGACCGACCGGCCGCGGCCCGCCGTGGCGAGCCACCACGGCGGCACCGTTCCCGTCGCACTGTCCGCCGACACCCACCGCCGGCTCGCCGAGCTCGCCCGGGCCGAGGGGGCGACCGTCTTCATGGCGCTCCAGGCCTCGCTCGCCGTCCTGCTCGCCCGGCTGGGCGCCGGCGAGGACATCCCGCTCGGCACCCCGGTGGCCGGGCGCGGTGACGCGGCGCTGGAGGAGCTGGTCGGCTTCTTCGTCAACACCCTGGTGCTGCGCACCGACGTCTCGGGCGACCCGACCTTCCGTGAACTCCTCGGCCGGGTACGGGAGTCCGACCTCGCGGCCTTCGCCCACCAGGACCTCCCGTTCGAGCACCTGGTGGACGATCTCAACCCCGCCCGCTCGCTGGCCCGGCACCCGCTGTTCCAGGTCATGCTCACCCTGCAGAACAACGCCGAGGCCGTCCTCGACCTGCCGGGCCTGGACGCCCGGGTGGAACCGGCCGGCACCCCGGCGGCCAAGTTCGACCTGGCCCTGAGCTTGACCGAACGTGCCGACGGCGACTGCGAGTTCGGTGGGATCGAGGGCACCGTCGAGTACGCCGAGGACCTGTTCGACCGCTCGACGGCCGAGCAGGTGGCCGCCCGCTGGGCGCGGCTGCTCGACGCGCTCACCGCCGACCCGGAGCAGCGGATCGGCGCGGTGGGCATCCTCTCCGAGGATGAGCTGGAGCGCGTCCTGACCGTCTGGAACGACACCGCCGTCGAGGTACCCGCCGACACCCTCCCGGAGCTGTTCGAAGCGCAGGCCGTCCGCACCCCCGAGGCGACCGCCCTGGTCTTCGAGGGCGACGAGCTGACCTACGCCGAACTCGACGCCCGGGCCGACCGCCTCGCCCGCCTGCTGGCCGCCCACGGCGCCGGTCCGGAGCGGACGGTGGCGGTGGTGCTGGAGCGCTCGGTCGAGCTGGTCGTCGCCCTGCTCGCCGTGGTGAAGTCCGGCGCGGCCTACCTGCCGGTGGACCCGGGCCTCCCGGCCGAGCGCATCGGCGCCCTGCTGGCGGACGGCGAGCCCGCCCTGGTGCTCGCCACCGAGGCCACCCGCGCGGCGCTGCCGGGCCTCGCCCCCGAGCTCGTGCTGCTGGACGACCCCGCCGTGACGGAGCGGCTCGCCGCTCTCCCCGCCGGCCCCCGGCCGGCGGCACCGCACCCGCTGCACCCGGCGTACGTGATCTTCACCTCCGGCTCGACCGGCCGCCCCAAGGGTGTCGCCGTGCCGCACCGCGGCATCGTCAACCGGCTCGCCTGGATGCAGCACGCCTACCGGATCGGCCCGGACGACCGGGTGCTGCAGAAGACCCCGTTCGGCTTCGACGTCTCGGTGTGGGAGTTCTTCTGGCCGCTGCTCAACGGCGGCACGCTGGTCGTGGCCAGGCCGGGCGGGCACAAGGACCCGGCCTATCTGGCCGAGCTGATCCGCCGCGAGCGCATCACGATCACCCACTTCGTGCCGTCGATGCTCCAGGCCTTCGTCCAGGAACCGACCGCGGCCGGCTGCACCGGTCTGCGGGCCGTCCTCTGCTCCGGCGAGGCCCTGCCCGCCGACCTGCGCGACCGTTTCCTCGACCTCCTGCCGGGCGTCCCGCTCCACAACCTGTACGGACCGACCGAGGCCTCGGTCGACGTCACCGCCTGGGAGTGCGGCACGCCCGCGAGCGGCGTGGGCGTGCCGATCGGTCGACCGGTCTGGAACACCCGGGTGTACGTCCTGGACGGCTCGCTGCGCCCGGTCGCCCCCGGCGTGCCCGGCGAGCTCTACCTCGCCGGTGTCCAGCTCGCCCGCGG